>NZ_JBQCVF010000003.1:14955-38053 GCF_051962515.1 Neisseria sp. P0009.S007
CAAGGCTGGATGATACTCAACGGCCCGAAACATCATGCAAAAGGCTATATCGAAGGCTTGGACATGCTCTCGTCTATGCGCCTTTGTGCCACCACACCCATGCAGCACGCCATTCAGACGGCCTTGGGCGGATACCAAAGCATCAACGAATTCCTCCTCCCCGGCGGCCGCCTGCTCGAGCAACGCAACAAAGCATGGGAACTGGTCAACCAGATTCCGGGCATATCCTGCGTCAAACCCATGGGCGCATTGTATATGTTCCCCAAAATCGATACCGAAATGTACAGCATCCATGACGACATGAAATTCATCTACGACTTACTCGTACGTGAAAAAGTCTTGTTCGTCCAAGGCACAGGCTTCAACTGGATACGCCCCGACCACTTCCGTATCGTTACCCTGCCGCCCGTTCATCAAATCGAAGAAGCCATGGACAAACTCAAACGCTTCTTGCAAAACTACCATCAATAAACCTAAACAAAGAGGCCGTCTGAAAAAGCAAACCGCTGTTCAAACGGCCTTTTTAATCAAACAGCAACTTGGCAAAGCCTGCTGACATGCGTATAATCGACCTTACCTATCTGGGGGCGATCTTGGTTTCGACGGGGGTTGCAAAGCAGATGCGGGCATACCGGGGTCTCAGATTTCCCGTTAAACACTGAATTTAAATAGTCGCAAACGACGAAACTTACGCACTGGCCGCTTAAGGCCTGCCGTTGCAGCAGTTGGTCAATGGGCTGTGTAGCGCAAGCTACCGCAACGTCATTCTACATTGACTGGTTTTCTGTCGGGTTACTTGGCAGGAAACGAGATTTAAGGTAACTGGTTCTCTGAAGGCCTGTTGGTCGGCATGATGAGGACGAGATTCTAAATAGACACAACTAAGTATGTAGAACGCTCTGTAGAGGACTTTCGGACGGGGGTTCGATTCCCCCCGCCTCCACCATACCCAATTTTCAGCAGTATCCTGTAATACGCATAAAGCCTTGAGCCATAACGGTTTCAAGGCTTTTTTATTACCTCAAATATGCTGGCGTATGCTTGAGTTTTCATCATTTATGGGGTAACTTTTAGGGTAACTTTTCAGGAATTACCCAAAAAACAAGCCCGAAAAATGGGCAAATTAGCCCTATTTTTTTAAACAAGTTACCCCAAAAACCCATAAAACCAATTATTAACAATGGCTTAATGAGTTTTTAAAAGTTACCCCAAACTGGATTAAAAATGCCTAAACAGACGCTACCGCTTACAGATAGCCAATGCAAAAAACTACAACCGCCGAATCAATTATCAGACGGCGGAGGGTTATATCTTCAAGCAAGGGGAAACGGTAAATACTGGCGTTTTCGTTACTACCGGCCGGGCGACAACAAACGCGATGAAATGCGACTGGGTGTCTATCCTGAAATCAGCTTAAAAGAAGCAAGAGAAAAACGCGAAGAATTGCGCGGGCTGATAGCAAAAGGGATAGACCCTAAGCTACACCAGCAAGACAAAGCACAGAGGCAGGCAGAGCAGCTAAAAAACACATTTGAGGCTATTGCGCGCAAATGGCACAGCGACCAAGTAGCAAAGCCGAATAAATGGAAGCCCGACCATGCACAAAGAGTTATCCGCAGCCTTGAGCTTCATATTTTCCCTGACCTTGCAACACGCAAAATAGACGAAATCATGCCGCTTGAGGTTTTAGGACTGTTGCAGAAGCTGGAATCGGCGGGGAAATATGACACGGCACAGAAAGTTTATGACGTGGTAAATCAAGTTTTCAAATATGCCGTGAAACTTCGCTTGAGCCTGTTCAATCCCGCCGCCGAATTACGGGGAGAGCTGGCAAAGGTGGAACAGAAACATTACCGCTTCATTAAAGACCCGCAAAGGATAGGCGAGATGTTACGGGCTTTTGACGGTTACACCGGCTTTCCGCAAACACGCGCCCTATTACAGCTTTCCCCTTATGTATTTGCCCGCCCTTCCGAATTGCGTTTATTGCGCTGGTGTGAAATTGATTGGGAGGAGCAGCAATACTATAAAGACGGCGTAAACATGAAAAACAAGATAGACCATATTGTCCCCTTGAGCCGCCAAGCCTTAGCAATACTGGACGGCTTGAAACCAGTAACAGGGCATTATGAATATGTATTTTGTAACACCAGCAAAAAACAGCCCTTGAGCGAGGGAGCAATACGAAAAGCATTAGACCGTCTAGGATTCTTGGAAGAAACCACACAGCACGGCTTTAGGCATACAGCCAGCACGATATTGAATGAGATGGGCTATAACGCCGATTGGGTAGAGCGACAACTAGCCCACAAAGACCCCAACACGACAAGGGCAGCCTATAACCATGCGGAATATTTAGAACAGCGCGCCGATATGGTTCAAAAATGGGCTGATTATCTCGATGAATTAAAAGCACATTCAGGCGTATTGCAGGAAACGGCAGAATAAACTATCATCTTAAGCATTACGAAAGAAAACCATGCGGATATTTAGAAACCAGTGGATAACGAAATTTGCCAAGAAGCACAAAATCAGCGATTCCGAGCTAATAGAAGCAGTAGAGCGGGCAGAAGACGGACTGATAGACGCAGATTTAGGCGGCGGTGTTATTAAGCAGCGCATAGCAAGGCAAGGACAAGGCAGAAGCGGCGGTTATCGTAGCCTGATATTTTTCAGGCATGGAGAACGGGCGTTTTTCATGACCGCCTTTGCCAAGAATGACCGCGAAAACATCACGGACAAAGAACTTGCAGAATTAAAGAAAGCCGCCGCCATCATCTTGGCAATGACGGAAACCGACATAGAACAAGCCAAATCAAACGGCACTTTCACGGAGATACAGCCATGAAATACAAAAGCGAGATTTTCGCAGCAATACATGAAACCATGCAGGGTTTGCACGACATCGGCATTATCGACAAAAAAACAATGCGCGATTTTGACAAATCATGCCTGACCGAAATCAAACCATTGAGCGGCGAAGACATCAAGGCAATCAGGGAGCGTGAAGCATTATCTCAAGCAGCTTTTGCCATGTATTTAAACATCGGCAAAAACCAAGTTTCCGAATGGGAGCGGGGTATTAAAAAGCCGAGCGGCGCGGCTTTGAAGCTGCTTACTATCGTCAAAAACAAGGGGATTGAGGCGATTGCCTGATACTGGAAACAGAGCTAAAAATGAATACTCATGATTATTGTCCTAAATGGTTTGATATTTCCAAGTATGAAGAGACCTACCAATGGGGGCGGGAAGATTGGGCAATCGCTTTTGAACATAAAATTTACCACTACAATGAGAATTTAAAATATGACCGTAATCCAGATTTAGGTTATGACATCTGCAATGATTGTATAAACTCTTGGCAATCATTGTTTTTGGGTAATACTGATATTCCAAGAGATTCTAGAGGGATTCCATTAGGCAAGAATCTAATTTCTGATGACATGTACAAAATGCCATTTGAAGACCTAGAGAAAACATCCGCCAATTCTTCCTTTCTCTTTTGCTTTAATGAAGCTGATATTGTCGATTCTGACGGGGAAAAAATGCTACTAGACTGTGTTTCTACCGTAGGGATTCAATTACCTGAACTAGGACAATTCAGATATGAAAAAAAAGCAGGGGCATATAATTGTTTCACGCCGGTTCTGATTAATTTCCAAGAACATACCGATGATGAACTGAGAGAAATGTTTGAGTATTTCTTAAGGCGATACAGAGCATTTCAATTTTACGGCGGCCGTATCACTGGAAGCAAAAAATGCAGCATGACAAGAACATTTAGCGATTCAGAAATAGAAAGCCTAAACCGTTTCAGAGTATTGCCATGCCTAGATTTGCTGATTTGGGAGGTATACACCGGCCAACACTTCACACATGAAGAACTGTTATTCTTACTCTTTGGCGATGGTACAGAAACCGTTATCAACCCAAAAACAGGGGAAGAATGGTTTCCCGATAAGTCCACAATCAAAGACAGCGTATTACCAAAAGCTATCCTATTATTGGAAGCAGTGGCAAACCCTTTCATGCATAGATATGATATTAAATGCAAAGAAATAAATGAGGTAATAGAATTTTAAGATGATTTTATAGATATGTATCAATTACATATGAAAAAGAAACAAAAATAACCTAAGTAAATTTTGAAATTAAAAGAGAGTTTTTTCTCATTTTTTTCTCTCTCGAAAGCCGCCCATTGAGGCGGCTATATTTATGCCTAGCGAAACGCCAGCAACTCGCAGGCGTGATTAACCAAACGGAGGCAATAAATGCACATTATCAATATCGACAGCTTACCTGATACCGCGCAATTAACTATTGCAGAACTTGAGACCAGCCAAGCGAAAGGACGGCGCGGAATCACTCGCTTGAGCAGCAGCCAAATTAGACGACTGGAGGCAGCAGGACAATTCCCGCAATCACGCCAAATCACAGGCACGCGTAGCCGCTTTTATGTAGCAGGAGAAGTGAAGAAATGGCTCACAGAACAGGCAAGCTAATGAAAGGAGAACAGGAGTTTTCGTAACAATACGCGCCCGCGCGCGCGATTGTAACTCAAGACCTGATTTTTAAAAAATAAGACCGCCTGAACGGACATTCAGACGGCAGAAAGAAGAGTAGATTATGAAACTTGATTGTATCAATAACAAACCCAAAACGCCAAGCCAAAGAGAGCGCATTTTAGCCCGATTGAGAAAAGGGAGCGTTACATCATGGGAGCTTTCCCAAATGGGCATACTTGGCTATAACTCACGCATTATGGAACTTCGCAGAGCGGGGCATGAAATCATAACCGTGATGGAAGAAGTGCAAAACCAATTCGGGGCGACCGTGAAACGCGGGCGGTTTTCTTTGCTGGTGTCGGGAAAGAGTAAGACATAACGCCAAAAGCGCGCCTGTATAACGCGCTAAACATGGCATTACCCCTTTTAATTAAAAGCAGAATCAGACGCTTATAAAAATCCGTCTGAAAAGTATTTACAAACACCAAGTAAAACGGCAAGATTAGCTAACCTGTTCAATAGCAGGTCAGCCGTGAGAAGCTGAAACAAACAGGCAGATACAAAACCGCCTAGCGGTTTTTTTGTATCTATCCCCTAGCTTTACCTTTCATGGTGGGCGGGGCAAGGAGGGCGCACGCCCGCTGGTACTGTTTGCCAGTTTCTCACACCTTGCCTTTGCCCGCCGCCCTACCGTGTGAGAACGGAGGAGGCATTAGCCAAACAGAAAGGTAGCACCTCATGAAATCTTCAAATTCTACCCAAATCCAAACCATTCAAAATCAAGCCCAAACGGTAACTATCCCTTTAGAGCTGGCAAACCGCATCATGGACGCGCTGTACTACGGCGGCGAATTTATCGCCAATACGGGCGCAATCATCGACACCATTTGCGACAACATGGCCACCCATTCCGTCCGCAACTCCCCCATAAGTGCGAGCGGAAGCGCGGCACGCCTTGCCACAGTCATTCAAACCCTAGTCCCCCATGCGGAAAACTTGGAATCTTTCGATTTGTCATCCGAGCTTGAGGGATATATTCAAAACCGACCCCATCCCGCGCCCTGACGATTCAGACGGCGGCGGCTACATCTGCAACCAATGCACCCCCAAAGGCGGCAGCGGTTTTGACCTGCTGACGTTGGTGTTTGTTTACAGCTTTACGGAATCTGTAAATCAGGTTTCCGCCCTGCTTGGGCTTTCAGACGGCCTGAAAGAATGGGCTACTTACAGCGTAACCAAAGCAGATTAAGCCCTCTTATTCCCTGAAATTTACCCGCCTTTATGCCGCCTATTTCAGACGGCATAGGGCAAACTTCGCCCTAGTGTTTTCATAACTAATTGATTTTATTAGATTCATGTTTTGAAACACTGGAGGCAGAGCAAAGGATAAAACCATGAAACAGACCAATAAATCCGACCGTTTCCGCCGGTATCTTAACCGCGCCTTGCTGGTGTTTTGGGTGTTGCTTTTGGCTTTGGTAGTCCGAGCCTGTAACCAGCCCGCCCACGCCGACACGGAGCAACTAGAGCAGGAAACGCCCGCGATATGGGAAACAGACCCGACCGCTGGAATTGTTTTAGAGCCGGTATCAGAGGAGGCAGAGCAATGAAAACCATCATGGATAAACTGGCAAACCAACTAAACAGCAAAGAAAAGGCAATCGCAGCGGTGGACGTTATAAGCACCATCTTGCTGATTGTGAATGACGGAGCAAGCCAAAAAGAGGCGATTCATACTGTATCAGTCATAGCCCGCGAAGCTATGGACAGATTCGAGGAGGTAGGAAAATGAAACCAACATACAAAGAAATCAGAGCCGCCGCGCAATACCGCTGGCCGGAAATCCACGCCACTATCGGCATAGACCCGCGATACCTGAAAAACAAACACCAGCCCTGCCCCGCGTGTGGAGGGAAAGACCGTTTCAGATATGACGACAAAGACGGAAACGGCACATTCATTTGTAGCCATTACAACAACGGCGCGGGCGATGGTTTCGGCTTGGTAATGCACTTTTTCGGGTGTGATTTTCAGACGGCCTTAAAGCAGGTTTCAGGCGTTTTAGGCATGGACAATGCAAACCCCTTGCCGATACCGCCCAAACGCCCACAAGCGCAGCCACGCCCCGAAAAAGACCAAATCGAGGAACTGGCCGCATTGTGGAGAAGCACAGAACCTATCCGCCCCGATTCCCCTGTTATCCAGTATTTGAAATCACGCGGTTTGGAGATGGCGCATTTACCCGAAAACGTCCGTTTCCTACCTGAAAAAGACTATTGGACAACGGGAGCGGATAAGCCGCTTTTGCTTGGCCGTTTCCCCTGTATGGTTTGCGCTATCCGCGACATGGACGAAGAGCTACAAGGCTTGCACCTTACCTATCTTCAGACGACCTATGACAAACCATGCGGGGAGGACGGACTACACGCCCCACGCTATCAGAAACTGGCAATCAAAGACCCTGTAACAGGCGAAACATTACCGGCCAAGAAAATGCGAAACCGTAAGCAAGGCAGCATATCGGGGCAAGCCGTCCACTTGTTCCCGATTCCTGAAAATGGCCGTCTTGTCATTGCAGAGGGCATAGAAACCGCCCTTGCCGCCCGTGAATTATGCAAGGCTTACGATTGGGGCTTATGCGCGGCCTTGAGCGCAAACAGCTTGGCAAATTTTCACTTTTTGAACGGTATAAAAGAAATTGCAATTATTGCCGATAACGACACGCCCCGCCCCGTTGGTTACAGAGCCGCTTATGACTTGGCAATGCGAGCCATTAAGCAGGGAATCAAGGCGAGCATATGGCAAAGCAAAACAGCAGGCTATGACGCATTGGACGAACTGAACGAGAAAAAGCAATCAGACAATCATTTCGGAGGACAGACAGCATGAAACATACCGAAACAGCGAAGCAGGAAAGCCCCAACGACTACAACCTTGAGAATATCGAGCCATTCCGCCCACACCCACGCTTTGACACCGATAATCGGGGCGTATGGTGGATAAACGTTAGAACCGACAAAGACGGCGATATTATCGAAGCAGAGCCGCTATTGCTTTCCGACCCTATCGACATCATTGGCACGGGGCAAGACAATGACGGCGCGTATTATCGGATTATCAAGTTTAAAGACAAAATCACACGCCGGCATAAGACCGCCGCCCTGCCACAAGCAGAAATTGCCGGTGGGAAATGCTGGGAGCGTTTGGGGTTTTACGGCTTATTCATTGAGAGCAACCCAACAAAAAGGCGAAAACTGGCAGACTATTTGCAGAAAGAGGGAAGCCAGACAGCCTTTACCATTACCGACCGCGCAGGCTGGCACGAAGACAGCTACATTATGCCCAGCGGGGAAACCATCACAGCGACCGACAAAGACCCCGCCATTATCTACAACGGCGACACCAGCCAAGCAAAGGCATATCAGCCAAACGGAGAGCTTACCGACTGGCAACAAAACATAGCCCGATATGCGGTAGGAAATAGCCGTTTGTGCCTTGCTTTGGGAGCTTCATTTGCCGCCCCATTGCTTTCCCTGTTAAACGAAGAATCGGGGGGCTTCCACTTGATGGGCGATTCTTCAGACGGCAAAACCACAGCCGCAAAAGTAGCCTTGAGCGTATGGGGCAAACCATCAGGCAGCCTGTTATCTTGGAGCGGTACGAAAATAGGCTTTTCCAACACAGCCGCCGCCCGTAATGATGGCTTGCTGGTGTTGGACGAAATAGGACAGGCAAGCCCGCACGTTATCGGCGATACTGTTTATAGCGTTATGAATGGTATCAACAAAGTGCAAGGCGCAAAACAAGGCGGAAACCGCGCTTTAAGCCGCTGGAAAGTGATGATGTTTTCCACCGGCGAAAAGACCCCCGATTCCATCTTGAAGCACCATAAGGGCGATTGGAACGCAGGACAAGCAGCCCGCCTGCCTAGTATCAGAGCAGCCGCGCAATACGGCATTTATGACACATTGCACGGATTTGAAGATGGCGCATTGTTGAGTGAGCATATCGCCCAATCAACAGAAAAATATCACGGAACGGCAGGAAGACTATTTATCCGACAGCTTTTAGACGACATAGAACAAGCCAAACAGCAGGCAACGGAGCGCATGGCCGCATTTATGGCAACCATTCCCGAATTATCAGGACAGGCGCGAAGAGTAGCAAAACGCTTTGCTATCGCCGCCGCTGCTTTGGAACTTGCCGCCCCTGTTACCGGCTTGCCCATAGGTGTAGGCATGGCAGGCGTGAAAAAATGCTTTGATGAATGGCTGGAAGCCAACGGAGCAGGAAAACACGAAGACCGCCGAATCATTGAGCAGGCAGAGGATTTTATCGCCCAACACGCATTAGGCACGCGGTTTATGGAATGGAGCGATAAAAGCACCAATAAAGACCATGCAGGATATAGGAAACAGGAGGGGGAAAAATTGGAATTATGGGTAATCCGCCGTGTCTTTGCCGATGAAATCGCCCAGAGTTTCGATGAAGCGAAAGTTTGCCGCGTATTAGCAGATAATGGATTGTTGAAATATAACCACAAAAACAGAGGCTACCAACACCAGCGGAAAGGCAACGGCTGGTTTCATGTTTTAGCTACAAATATAGAACTGGACGACTAATCATTTACATGGGGTTAATTCCAAAATCCCAACCAAGCCCGCCATGACCAACACAGGCGGGCTTTTTTACGTCCAAACATTCAAGCAGACCTACTTATAAAGCATAAAATCGACAGGAAGCCCCTAAATCTCAAAAATTAGGGCTGTTCAACCCTTTCCCTATACCCTACCCTACCAAATCAACGAAACACGCTTACAGCGCAATTTTAGCCTATTTACGCCATGACCAACAAAGACAGACGAGGAATAAATAATTTCGACACCAATACGCGCGCGCGCGCGTAATCATAAGAATACACCCATGTTTTTTAATGTTTTTTTATACCAATACGCGCGTAATAATGCAGCCCCTTGAATTTTGCGAGCCCATAAAAAAGGAAAGAAGACTAAGACACGCGAAAAGATAAAACCATATGCGCGAGGCAAAATCACTTGTTACCTTTGTTACCACAAAATTTAACACTTATAACTATATGAATATAAATATAAAAACACAGAAAAAACGGTAACAAATGAACATAACTTTACTTGTTACCGATTTGTTACCACTTGTTACCCTTTTATATTCAGATGGTTACGCTTAAAAAATAGGAGCGGTAACAAATGGTAACAAGGTTAAAATATGTGTTTTGTTACCGTGTAAGCCATGACTGGCAAGGCTTTCAGCCATTGGTAACAAGGTAACAAACGATTTTTGCGTTTTTTTGTATATATACGCTTTTTTTTGCGGGCAAATGAACGGCAGAACTGATACAGACAAGAGCAGCCCGAAAGACAATATCGGACGGCTGGAAAAATAGAGCAAACACCAGTATGGGTGTAGGCATATGACTACACCTACCAATATCGGACGGCTGGAAAATAAAGCAAGCAGCAGCCCACAAGACGGCGTGTGATTGCCGGTGTTACAATCAGACCATATTTCACAGCTTGGCAGAAATGCCACAAAATATTTTTGCCCCTGCCACCCAAACAGCTTAAACTGGCAATCTGACAAGGGGTAAATAGTGCCAAAAAATGCCCCTACCTTAAAGTTTTGGGGTAACTTTTGGGGTAACTTTTACCGCAAACAAAAACATTATTATATTTAAATAAATAAGTTAATCTCAAAGTACGATTGACCCCGCCTCCACCAGATTTGAAGCGCAAATTTTTGATTTAAAAAGGTTTGCGCTTTTTTATAAACTTAAACAGGCCGTCTGAAACTTTTAAGACGGCCTGTTTTTGTCTCAAATATCTGAGTGAAAAAACTTTTTCTTTCGATACATTGCCAATAGTACTTTGCTTTAAAAAATTTCAGCCTTACATTTTTCTATCTGATTTCATATTCATTTTACGATGCGGCCTAACCGTTACACTCAATGGCAGATGATCTGACAAATGTTGCCAGTCTTTACTGTTGTGAATTTCAGAATCGATGACATCAAGATTGCGCGTATAAATGCGGTCGAGGCTGAGGATGGGCAGGCGCGAAGGGAAGGTTTTGGGGCGTTTGCCTGTATTATCGACAAATACTTCGTTCAAATCTAATGCACTGCCCAGCTCACGCGCTGATTTCTGCCGCCAGTCATTAAAATCGCCGGCAATAATCAAAGGGCTTTCCGGACGAATGTACCGGCCAACGTAGTCGCTGATGGCTCGGTATTGTTTGAGGCGGTCTGGCTCGCGCAGATTGAGGTGGACGCACAGACACACCAGCGGATCTTCCCAACCTTCGGGTACGACCTCACAATGCAACAGGCCGCGTTGTTCGAGTTTATTAACGCTGATGTTGAGGTTGTTTTCCGTTTTCAGCGGCAGGCGGCTGAGAATGGCGTTGCCGTGGTGTCGTTTGGGATAGACGGCATTTTTGCCGTAGCTGCGATGATAATCGAGGCTGTCGCCGATGATGTCGTAATGCGGTGCATCGGGAAAGTCGGTACGGCGGCTTCTGTTGAGATGTTGTCCTTGGACTTCTTGTAAAAACAAAACATCCGAACCCAATGCACCCAGCGCGTCAGCCATGCGGTTGACTTGCACTTTGCGGTTGAGCGCAGACATGCCTTTGTGCATATTGTAGGAAGTAATGGTAACTGGACGGGGAGACATGATGTGTGATGAAGCGGTTTATTTGTTTTAGTATAGCACCGGAGCGTGTGGTTTTACGGCAATTTTGGTTATACTTGTTTAAAAAATAAAACGGCGTTTTGACAGAGAATTTCCCAATCAAAACGCCTTCTGTTTTTCAGACGGCCTTGCGTCCGAATCAGTTGTTGATTACTTCAACATTGGTTTCAAAAGTAACAGTGTGTTGGTATTTAGATGCGGTTTTGCGTTTCGGATAAGGATATTTGGAAACGCTTTTCACTGCGCGTTCGTCCATTTCAGGATTGCCGCTGGATTGAATGATATTTACGCGGTCAACATCGCCGGCAGGTGTTGTGAAGACATCCATCAAAACGGTTTTAACGCTGCCGTTTTGCGCTTTCATGGCTTCCAGAGTTTCGGTATCGGCTGCTTGAGCAGTACCGAATACAGCGGCAAACAACAGGGCTGAGGCGAGGAGTTTAGTCGTTTTCATGTTTTAGTCCTTATTAGGGTTGTGATTAGGTTAAATATTTCAGACGGCCTGATTCGTCGTTATTTGAAATTCAAAATCGGCCAACCTTTTGCTTTGGCTTCTTTTTCCAGCTCGGCATCCGGATTGACGGCGACAGGTTCGTCCACAATACGCAACAAAGGCAAGTCGTTTTTGGAGTCGCTGTAAAAATAAACTTTACCGTAGCTTTCAAATGTCTCGCCACGCTCGGCAAGCCATTGGTTCAATCGGGTAATTTTGCCTTCTTTCAGGCTGGGCGTACCGACATAGTTGCCGGTATATCGGCCGTCTTCGCCGATTTCAAGCTGTGTACCGATAATGTTGTGAATGCCGAAAAGATGACAGATTGGAGTAATGATAAATTCGTTGGTCGAAGAAATAACCAACATTTCGTCACCCGCCATTTGATGGCTTTGCACCAACATACGCTGCATCGGAGAAATATACGGGACAATATATTCGGCCATAAACTCGCGATGAAACTCAGCCAATTCCTCCTTGCTGAAACGGGCTAAAGGCGCGAGATGGAATTTGAGGAAGGCATCGATATCAAGACAACCGTTTTGATAGTCTTGGTAAAACTTTTCATTTTGCGCCTCGGTTTCAGCCGCATCGACTATACCTTTTTTAATCAGGTATTGCGGCCAGGAGTGATCCGAATCGGTATTGATCAAGGTATTGTCGAGGTCGAAAATGGCAAGGTTTTTCATTGGGTTTCCTGTTGTTTTAAAAGCTGGCGCAAAAGCGGCAAAGTAATGCGCTTGCCCATCATAACGGCGTAGTTGTCGAGGGTATCGAGCATTTGCATCAGGCTGTCCATATCGCGCCGCCAATGGTTCAGCAGGTATTCGAAGATTTCCGGATCGATGGTTACCTGACGGGCGGCAGCCATGCTGACGAGCGCATCGATTTTTTCCCGGTCGGTCAGCGGTTTGACTTCGTAAACCAAGCAATACGCCATGCGTGTGCGCAGGTCTTCGCGGATAACGAGTTGCTGCGGCGTATATTCGGAACTCAAAAGCAAAAAGCCTTTGCCGCTGTTGCGGAAGCGGTTGAATATGGCAAACAGTAAAGCCTGTTCTTCATTATTAAGCTTTTCGATTTGGTCAATGGCAAGATATTCCGCATCCAATGCGGCTTCTGTCAGCGGCGTGGCGGCGGCATCAATATAGAGGGCATTTCGTCCGGCATCGAGCGCCTGTGCGACCCATGCCTGCAAGAGATGGCTTTTACCTGCGCCCTCTTCGCCCCAAACATAGATACATTGCCCATGTTTGTGCTGCAACACATACACCAGCTCGGCATTTTCTGTTCCCAAAAATTTGTCGAAGCCGGGATAATCATGGCTGGCAAAATCGAAGATGAGCTGGTTCACAAAGGCGCACCGGTTAGGTTGAAATCGGCTTTATTTTACGTTGTTTTGCCGTCCACCATCAAGGATAAAGGCCGTCTGAAGCCTATACCTGCAACATATCTGCACTTCTAAACATATCTTGACGCGCTTACGGCATTGGTTTTATTCCGCTTTGGTTTTACAATGTCGAACTTCTCGCCGAAACATTTGTCTGTTCTTTTTCAGACGGCCTTTTTATTTGGGGAACCCTAGTGATTTCTACCCTTATTGATTTCATCCTCCATATCGACCAACACCTTGTCCACCTTTCCTCCCAATACGGCCCGTGGATTTACGCGATTTTGTTTGTTGTGATTTTCTGCGAAACCGGTTTGGTCGTAACGCCATTTTTGCCCGGCGACTCGCTGCTGTTTGCTGCCGGCGGTATTGCGGCCATCGGCGGCATGAACATCCACGTCATGGTATTGCTGCTCTTAGCGGCCGCCATTCTAGGCGATGCGGCCAACTTTATGATTGGCAAATATTTTGGACAAAAACTGTTTGCCAATCCTGATTCCAAAATTTTCCGCCGTTCGTATTTGGAAAAAACCCATGCGTTCTATGAAAAACACGGCGGCAAAACCATCATCATTGCCCGCTTTGTGCCAATTGTGCGGACGTTTGCGCCATTTGTCGCCGGTATGGGCGATATGCACTACGCGACGTTTATCCGTTACAACATTATCGGCGCGGTGTTGTGGGTATTGTCGTTTTCCTATGCAGGCTACTTCTTCGCCAATATCCCCGTCGTCAAAAACAATCTGGGCTTAGTCATGGCGGCAATCATCGTGATTTCGATTTTACCTGCGGTAGTCGAAGTCATCCGTGCCAAACTTAACGCCAAAAAATAACAATCAATCGAAAAGTTTGAAAGTTTAAACACATCAAGGAATTGTCATGCCGTTGCTGTCTATTGAGTTTGCGGTATTCTTTATCGTATTTTTGCCCTTGTACTGGGCATTTGCGCGTTTGCCGCAAGTTCAAAACGTTTTACTTTTGGTTGCCGGGCTAGGCTGGCTTTACCGTATCGACCCTATTTTTGCCGCGCTGATTTTGGTTTACTCGTCTGTGGTTTACCTGGTCAGCGTACTGATGTTTTCTGAAAACGAGAATATCCGCAAATTTTGGCTGGGTTGCGGTATTTCGGCGGCATTGACTGTTTTGTGTTTCTTCAAATATTTCGACTTTTTCCGCCCGATTATTCAGCAATATACGGGGCAAAGCGCCGTCATCGATATCCTTTTGCCCTTGGGCTTGTCTTATTACACTTTCCAATCGCTGGCTTACTTAGTGTATTGCTACCGCAAGCCTAAAGGAGACCGTTTTGAATGGCACGAGCTCCTACTGCATCTGAGCTTCTTCCCCACCATCACATCCGGCCCGATTATCCGTGCGGCCGCTTTTAAAAGCATAGACGGCGAACAAGCGGGCGCATTGGCGCAAATCCGCACCAAACAAGCACGCCAGCTGATTTATCCGGCTTTGGCGGTCGGCCTGATTGTATTGGGCATTGCCAAAAAGTGGTGGCTTGCCGGCGTATTGGCAGAAGGCTGGGTATCGCCTGTTTTTGAAAATCCGGCCCAGTTCGACGGCTGGGGCGTGTTGTCTGCGATTTATGGCTACACCTTCCAACTCTTTTTCGACTTTTCCGGCTACTCGGATTTAGTCATCGGCTTGGCCATGCTGCTCGGCTTCCAGCTGCCGAAAAACTTTGCCGCGCCGCTTCGCGCCATCAACATCCGCGACTTCTGGGACAGATGGCACATCAGCCTGTCCACTTGGATTCGCGACTATATCTATATTCCTTTGGGCGGCAGCAAAAAAGGCTTCGGACGTACCCAACTCAATCTGATGATTGCCATGTTGCTTTCCGGCATTTGGCATGGCTACGGCTGGAGCTTTTTGATTTGGGGCGCGCTGCACGGTGCGGCTTTGGTATTCCTTAACTGCGGCGACAAAATCGTCGGCCGCAATGCCTTAGGCCGTCTGAAAATCGGCAAACCGCTCGCCTGGCTGTTTACCTTCCATTTCGTTTGTTTCGCTTTTGTCGTGTTCAACAGCGCAACGCTTGCCGATACGGAAATGCTGTTCAGCGCATTATTTGCCAATGACAAAGGTTGGAACGCGCCTCTGCCGACCGACCTCATGTTGCTGGGTACATTTGCGATGATGCTTTCGCTGTACCCGTATTTGCTTCGCTTATTTGAAGCATCGGTAAAAGGCTTGGACAAACTGCCTGCATGGCTGTGGTTTATTCCCATCACGCTTATCCTCGCCCTAATTATCATCTTCGCCCCGTCCGGCATTCCCGGCTTTATTTACGCCAACTTCTAAGGAGCAGAACATGAAACGCTTTATCTCCCTGTTTGTTTCTATTCTGCTCAGTGCGGTTGCGCTGACGTGGTTTGCCCAAAACTCCATCAATGCCTATTGGCAGCAGACCTATCATGAGGACAGTCCGCTTGAGCCTTTATCCGAATACGCTTGGTGGCGTATCGGTGCGGATTGGCAACAAAAAGCCTACGAATTTTCAGACGGCCTGAAAGCTTCACTGGAAACGGAAGACGCTTTGGCTTCGGAAGACTCTGGCATTGAAGCAACAAGGCCGTCTGAAAATACGGAAAACATTGAAGTATCCGACAATCAAAAAGACTCTGCTGCTTCCGATGCGACTAACAATACAGATACCACAGCCAGCGAGCCAAGCAATCAGGCTGATCAGTCGGCAACGCAGGTTGTATTGAAAAAAGGCAACAAAGTTTTCTTTGCCGGCGACTCGCTGATGCAGGGCGTTGCACCTTTCGTACAAAAACACCTCAAGCAAGAATATGGCGTACAATCGGTCAACCTCAGTAAACAAAGTACCGGTTTGTCCTACCCCAATTTCTTCGACTGGCCGAAAACCATCGAACAAACTTTGCAAAAAGAACCCGATATCCGCGTTTTGGTTGTATTCTTAGGCCCAAACGACCCTTGGGATTTCCCGATGGGTAAAAAATACCTGAAATTCGCCTCCCCCGAATGGGAGGCAGAATACCTCAACCGCGTCCGCCGTATTCTTGATGCAGCCTCCGCACATGATGTCCAAGTCATTTGGCTGGGCATTCCTTACATGAAAAAAGCCAAGCTCAATGAACAGATGCGCTACCTCGACAAAATCCTGTCGGGTACGGTGTCGCCTCAAGCCATTTGGTTGCCTACCGACAAACTGTTGAGCAATGGCGCAGAAGAATATGCCGACTCTGTCAAAGTAGATGGAAAAATCATCCGTTACCGCAGCAAGGACGGCATTCACTTTTCCGCAGAAGGCCAAAAACTATTGGCCGGAAAAATTATGGAAAAAATTAATTTTACACACGATACACAACCATGAAATTTAATAAAACCTTACTCCTCACGCTTCTCGCACTCCCTATTACCGCCTGCGCAACCAATGACGGCCTGTTAAGCAACTACGGCTCCAACCACCCTGCCTGGCTGAACAAACTGCAACAGCTCAACCATACTTCAGACGGCAAATTCCGCATTATCCAAGTCGGCGACTCCCACACCGCCGGCGACTATTTCACCGACCGCCTGCGCCGCCGTTTACAACAACAATGGGGCAACGGCGGCATCGGTTGGGTTTATCCCAACACCGTCAAAGGCCAGCGCATGGCAACCGTCCGTTACAACGGCAGCGGTTGGAACACCATCAGCAGCCGCAAATCATACAGCGATTTTTCTTTCGGCGGTATTGAAGCACGCGCCGATGGCGGCAGCGTTACCTTAAGCGCAGCCGACGGCAGCATGGATATGCAACAAATCTCCATTTTCGGCAAACCGGTTTGGTCAGAGCAAACCCTGACCGTCAACGGCCGCGAAATCCCTGCCACACAAAACGGCTGGCAACTGTTGCATACCAACGCTTCCCTGCCGATGACCCTCAGCAGCAGCATGCCTTGGCAAATCGGTTTCATTAATATCGAACGCCCCGGACGCGGCGTAACCGTTTCCGCCATGGGCATCAACGGCGCGCAGTTATCCCAATGGTCAAAATGGCGGCCGGGTATGTGGGAAGATTTGGCACAAACCAAAGCCGATTTAATCATCCTTGCCTACGGTACCAATGAAGCCTTTTCCGGCAATCTCGATATTTCCTCTACCGAACGGACATGGCGCAATTACATCCGTCAAATCAAAAACACCCTGCCCAACGCAGGTATCCTGATCCTCGGCGCTCCGGAATCTTTGAAAACCGCCTACGGCAGCTGCGGCAACCGTCCGGTCTTGCTCAGCGAAGTACAACAAATGCAGCAACGCGTTGCCCGTGACGAAAAAATCATGTTCTGGTCTTGGCAAGATGCAATGGGGGGCGCATGCAGCATGAAAAGCTGGATGGCTCAAGGCTTGGCAGCCAAAGACGGCGTTCACTTCTCTGCACAAGGTTACGAAACTGCAGCCGATAAGCTTGCCGACAGCCTGATCCGCTTTGCCCAATAAATTGGCCAAAGCCTAAGTATTTTTCATTAACAGTAAACAAAAGGCCGTCTGAAATTAATATTTCAGACGGCCTTTTGTGTATCACTTATTCAGCAAACTGCTTAATTTTTAAGCTAACATATTGCTGCTCATGCGTTGCGTTTGATTTTCCGTGAAACGAACCAATCCTGCCTGCTTGTCAAAGCCTAATGGCTTGGCGACAAGGCGGTTGGGCAGCTTGTTTAAATGATGGTTGTAACTTCCGGCTCTGCGGTTGTAAGTACGGCGTGCTGATGCAACTTCCGCTTCTGCTGCATCCAGCATTTCCATCAAACCCGCCAATTGCTCATCAGGATACTGTTTCAAAAGACCGTTGACGGCAGTTTGCAATTTTTTCAACGCATGATTCAATGCTGTTTCGGCTTCACACAGATGTTTGATTTTGGACTCGGAAAATGTTTTGGCAGTTTGCGCCAATGCAGTTTCGACTTCGGCACACATCTGCTGAACGTTTCGATCCGATGCAATGCCCTGCTCTTGCAGATGTTTGCTGTATGCATCCAATACATGACGGACGGCCTGATGTCGGCAGTCGAGCGCAATGCGCAAAGAGACAAAGGATTCGCGACAGTCTTTTTTGCGGTCTTTCAACTGTTGTTTGAAATACAATAAGACGGCGGCGATTGATACGAAGATAAGTGCAAGACTAATAATGCCCATAGTGAGTTCCCTAGTTATGATGCCACTCATATCGGTGGCTGATTTTATTAACATCGATTATAATCCAATTTCAATATTTTTTCCCAATTTTCATAAAAAAGGCCGTCTGAAATTCAGACGGCCTGAAGTTTATATTTCTATTTCAATGCTTTGACTTGATGTCAATAACCCACACTTCTGATTGCGAACCCAAACGCAAGGGAATGCCCCAGAAGCCGTAGCCCGAAGTGGTGAAGAAATGGCCGTTGCCGATCGCCTCATAACCGTAAGCAAGACGATAAAGCGTACGGACGATAAGGTTGGCAGGTGCAACTTGGCCGTTGTGGACATGGCCGGAGACCTGCACATCAATCGGCAGCCGGGCATGGGTTTCGATTGAAGTAGGACGGTGGTCCATCAATAAAACCGGTAATCGGGTATTTTGACCTTCTAAAAGCTGCTCCGCACTAGGACGCTTGCGATCCAAATCATCGCTCCGCCCTACCAGCAACACACCATTCACTTCCAAAACCTGATTGGCCAAAACCGTCAAGCCTGCAGCTTCCAATTCATGTTTGATACGCTTCTGATCGCGGAACCAGTCATGATTGCCCAAAGTGGCATAAACGCCCATCGGCGCAGTCAGCTTCTGCAAATGTGGTTTCATGTTTTCTTTAAGGTAGGCATCGACGGTATCGTCCATCAAATCGCCCGGCAGCAACACTATGTCGACTTTTTCCCGCTTCATGATGTCCGTCAACTTGTCCAATTGACGCGCGCCAAACAAAATCCCCAAGTGCAAATCGCTGGCCACGCCGATACGCAGCGGCTTATCCATTTTCTTATTGATGAATACAGTCTGATGGCGGACCACGGGCGTATAGGCGTTATACATCCCCAAACCGAGCAAACCGGCCACAAACAAAGGCGCAAACAGCCGCAGGCTTCGAGAAAGCGGTTGGCGTGCCACAAAACGGCGCAGCAAAAGATACAGGATAAATGTCACCAACGCGGCATACATCACAAACAGCAAGATTACCATCCAAAACGCCACCACGCGGAACATCATATGCCCCAACTCCAGCAGCAAGCCGATCAACAAGCCGTTTGTAATGAAATAGGAAATACCCATTAGCCAACGTCTGCCAACTTTGCCAATCCAAGGCGCAAACAGCCATTGCAGTGAACGCCCAAGCCCGAATGTAAACACTTGCAACAGAATGACGCTCACAAAAAACATCTTACCAAACATGACTTTCCGGCCCTAAAAAAATCAAAAGGCAGATTTTAGGCCGTCTGAAACTTTCAGTGTATAATCTCCCGCGTAAAAACCCATAATATTTTGAAAGGAATCATCATGAGCCACCCTCAATCAGCTATTATTCCTGATCACGCACAAGCCGGTATTTTTATCGAAGCAGACATTTCAGACGGCCGCAACGAAGACATCAAATCTGCCTGCCGCCTTTCTTTGGAATCCTTGGCCAAACTGAAAACCCGTTTTCCAAATGATATTTTGGGTTTGACCATTGCCTTTGGCAGCCGCGCATGGCAATCGTTCGGCCATACTGACGAAGGCAGCGAAATCAAACCTTTCCCTGAATTGGGCAACGGCCTCGCCCCCTCCACCCAACACGATCTCTATATCCACATTCAAGCCACCGAGCAAAAAGCCGCCTATGCCTTAGCTCAATCTGTTTTAGGCGCATTCGGCGACAGCATCCGCGTATCCACTGAAGAACACGGCCTGCGCCTGTATGAAGACCGCGGCTTGGACGGTTTTGTCGATGGTACGGAAAATCCGCAGGGCGATGACAATGTGCGCAATGTCGCCATTATTCCCGAAGGCAAGCCCGATACCGGCGGCAGCTATGTTTTGCTGCAAAAATACCTGCACGATTTAAAAAAATGGGATGCCGTCCCTACTGCCGAACAAGAAGCCAGCGTAGGCCGCAGCAAAGAAACCAATGATGAATTCAACGAAGACGTGCGCCTGCCCGACTCCCATCTCGGCCGCGTCAATGTCAAAGAAAACGGCGTTGACTTGAAAATTGTCCGCCGCAGCCTGCCCTTCGGCAAAATCAGCGGCGAACATGGTTTGATGTTCACTTCCTATTGCAACACGCTGCACAATATTGAAGTTCAGCTGCTCAATATGTTCGGCGATGCAGACGGCAAAACCGACTTACTGCTGAAATATTTGTCTAAAGCCGTATCAGGTGCTTACTACTACGCGCCTTCTGTCGAGCGTTTGCAAAATCTTTAACGGCTCACAGGCCGTCTGAAAAAACCTGCTTTTTCAAAGGCAGGTTTTTGTTATTTAAATTCCCTTAATATTTTTATGGTATTATCATAAAAATTTATCCCATTGTTGCTTAATAAACCCTGATTGCAGACAAGGATAAAAACTGATACGCCCCAAGCAGCTATTTTCGATAAAATAAACCCAATTATTATCCCTATAAAATTACGACACCATGTACAAATCCCGCCTTCTTCCCCTGCCCGTATTGATTCTCTCCGCGCTAAACGCCTATGCGGCCAATACACCGAATCCGCTTAATCAAATCGATAAAAACGTACCCAACCAATTCGACAAAGACTTCCGCGACAATCTCGATCAGATTCATTCGGTCGAAATCCAAAAACGCGAGCAGTCGGCATGGGATTTACAGAAAAAACAAGATAACGACACGGTTGCACAAGAGGTGCCGTCTGAAAACAATACCGAATGTTTGGATTACACCGGTATCGAACTTTCCGGCATTACGCTCATCGATTCCAAAAAGATTGAAGCCAAGCTCCCCAAATGCATCAATCAAAACAACATCAACCAACTGAACCGGGATATCGTTGCCGAATATATCGCTCAAGGCTATCCGCACACGCAAATCAAATTTGAAACCACGCCTGAGCGTGTTTTGAAATTAGCAGTCATCGAAGGCAAAATCCGTGAGATTACCGGCGGCTCCCGTACAGTCAACGTCGACACCCTCTTCCCCAATCATCAAGGCAAACCGCTGAACATTCAATACCTCGACCAAGGTATCGAACAGGCAAACCATGTTGCTGGCAACAACGTCAGCATCGATGTTTATCCGCATGATGACGGCACCGCCTCAATCCAACTCAACAACGATGCCGAAAAACATTGGGGCGGCAGCGTCACCATTGACAATAAAGGCAACAAACCCAATACCACGACACTGCGCGGCAGCCTGAATGTCGGCAGCCCGTTGGGATTGAGCGACTCCCTTTATCTAAACGGCTATACCAATCTAAACAACCACGACAGCCATTACAGTCGCGGCGGCAGTATGTTCTATCAAGTTCCTTATGGTGCATGGACATTCAGCACTTACGCCGCCGCGTCGCAATCGCAAAGCATCTTAACGCCCAGCGTAACACGTTATGCCTACCGCTCCCAATCCAAAGCGGCAGGAATCAAAGCAGACCGCGTATTCTCACGCAGTCAAAAACATATTACCTCCGCCTATATCGGCATCGATTATGTGAAACAGACTGCAAAATTTGCCGACAGCAAACTGGAATTGCAAAGCCCGGAAGTCTATTCGACACAAGTCGGCCTATCGCATACAGCCATCCTGCCAAACGGCATTTGGCTCAACAATATC
This sequence comes from Neisseria sp. P0009.S007, assembly GCF_051962515.1. Lineage (NCBI taxonomy): Bacteria > Pseudomonadati > Pseudomonadota > Betaproteobacteria > Neisseriales > Neisseriaceae > Neisseria > Neisseria sp. P0009.S007. The sequence continues at coordinate 36,849 of NZ_JBQCVF010000003.1, forward strand.
GGCGTGGAACAAGGATTTGCGAAAAATACCGAACACACGCCATTCGACAAGCGTTATACCTCTGTATCCTTGCAGAGCAATTTGATTCAAAACCGTCCATTGGGTAAATGGATCGTGCGCAACCATCACCAAATAGACGCCCAATATAGCCCGCATGATTTGTTTGCCGCCAAAGAAATGGACATCGTCGGTTATCAAAATGTACGCGGTTTCCGTTCAACTTCTTTGAGCGCAAACAGCGCAGTCTTGTTGAGCAATACCGTTTATTTCCGCCGCAATACGCCCCACGGCATCTATATCGAGCCTTATCTGGGCGCAGACATCGGCGTTGCCAAAAACAATAACGAAGGTTCGCAACGTGCCATGGGCTTAGTGGCAGGTTTGAATTTGGGCAAGGCGGACAAATGGCAGCTTTCTGCCGACTACGGCAAAGGTTTTGCGCGCATGCCCAACCAATCAAACAGCGAAAAACAGGATCATGTGACTGTTTCTTTACGCATTCCATTTTAAAGTTATGTAAATATATATCCTTTTATCCAATATATAAACCGCCCATCTTACCGTTATTAATTTTCCATTAATATCAATGAGATGGGCGGTTTTTATTTGCATTTGAAATAGTGCACACAAGGCCATACTGGTGGTATGATTGTAAAAAAATTCATAACAATGTTAATACATTCAAAAATTTCCTCAACAGAAATCCAATACCCGATATGGGATTTCTGATTCAATCTCCATCACGATAAATAAGGATTAAAATCCATGAAAATCGACACTTTATATCAGCCTAAGCTCTCAGCTTCCGGCAAAGTAACTGTCGCCGTGTGCTTTGCATTCCTGGGAAATGCAGCGGTAGCCGCCAATATCGAAGCCATCGGCCAAACTTCGGTACAGCAGCAACACAATGTTGACATCGTCAACATTGCCGCACCGACGGCTCAAGGTCTTTCTCACAACCAATATAACAAGTACAACGTTTCCCAACACGGTGCCGTTTTGAATAACGCCCTGTCTGCCGGTAAATCCCAACTGGCCGGAAACCTGTCTGCCAACAAAAACTTCCAAGGTCAGGCCGCATCTGTGATCTTGAATGAAGTGGTCAGCAAAAACCCTTCCCTGATCTTGGGTCAGCAAGAGATCTTCGGTATTGCCGCAGACTATGTTTTGGCAAACCCTAACGGCATTACCCACAACGGCGGCAG
>NZ_JBQCVF010000003.1:38153-47986 GCF_051962515.1 Neisseria sp. P0009.S007
ACCAACCGTACAGAATCCGACCACACTCAAAGCAAAGGCCTTTGGTACAACAACAACCTGAGCTCCTCTGCTGACGAAAGCCTGCATCAAACCAAAATCAATGCCGGTTCTGTCAATATTGCCACCACCGGCAAAGTTCAATTGGATGCGACCGAACTGAACTCGGCTGCTGATGCACGCATTGCCGCCCAACAAGGAATCGTATTAAGCAGCAACAGCGAAACCGACAGCAGCTCGACTTATGTCAGCTTCAAAAATGAAACTGCTGCCCTGAATACCGGTATCGCTACAAAATCTTCCAAAAACTCTACCGCCCATCAAACCAAAATCTCCGCAGCCGGTGATATCGGTTTGATTTCCGAAGGCGATTTGAGCACTTACGGCGCAAGCATTGCGGCAAACGGCAATGTCGTTACCGATGTCAACAACATCAACTTGGGTACTCAAACCACCATCAACACCAACAGCCTCGACGACCAGAAAAAATACTGGGGCGGCCTGTTCGGCGGTGAAAGCCAAGTTCAAAACAACCGTACCGAAAACCTGCACGGCAGCAGCATTACTGCCAACTCAAACATAGTTTTGGGTGCAAAAAACGGCGTCAACGTTTACGGCAGTACCGTTGAAGGCCAAGCCGGTACATTCGTCAGCTCCAAAGCAGGCAATGTCGATATTAAAAACGCCACCAGCACCGATACTTCCGCACAAAGCGCGCGTAAAGGTACGATTTTCAATATCACTACCTCTAAAACCAGCAGCAACAGCAGCATTGAAAAAGTAACCGGTTCTACCTTGGTTTCCAATGCCGACCTGACCGTTGTTTCCAACAAAGACATCAATGTGATCGGTTCTGCATTGTTTGCGGCACAAAAACTGCAACTTTCTTCCGCAGGCGATTTGACCATTGATGCTGCCAAAGCGGTAGAAAACAAACAGGTCAACGAGTATTCCATCAAAGGCTACTCTGGCACCGAAACCAATAAAGAAAACGGCAGCGTGACTGCCAAAGCCGGTATTAAATTCACCGATACCCACACCGACACCCACTCTGTCGGCCTGAACGGCAGCATTTTGACCGGTAAAAACACCCAGTTGTCTTCCAACTCAAACGTTACCGTCAGCGGTAGCCAAGTCAACGGCGAAGAATCTGTCAACATTTCCGCAGCCAATGACGTCAATGTTGTTGCATCCAAAGGCAGCAACACTGTGACCGAATCCGGACGCGTAACTGATTTGGGCGTATCTGCTACTGCATACGAAAAAAATAACGTTGCAGGCGTCGGCGTATCTGTCGGCATTACCAGCACCAAAACAGATGCAACTACCGTAACGAATACATCTCATGTATCCAACATCAACACCGGCGGCAACGCCACCATCACTGCAAACGGCAATATTAATCAAGAAGGTACAGTGATTAATGCGACCGGCAATGTGGTTGAAGCTGCCAAAAACGTTACCCATGCAGCGGCACACAGCGGTGCAAAATCCGATGTGAAACAAAACGGCGGCGGTTTGGTCGTTTCTGCCGGCATCAGTACCAACAAAGGCATCGGCGGTGAAATCACTGCACAAGGTCAAGGCAACTCCTCGACCCACAATGAATCCACTGCAACCGTAACCACCATCAACGCAGGCAATGCCATCGTTTTGGCAAATGACAAAGTGTCTGATGAAGGTACAAAATACGATGTGACCGGTGCGATTAACATTGATGCAGGTTCATACCACAACACTGCCGCCCACAACACCAGCAACAGCAGCAGTAAACAAGGCGGCGCTTCTTTGACTGTCGGCGCATACACCAAAGATGGTTCAAACGTTGATGTGAATGCCAACCTGAACGTCAACTACGCTGATGAAAACAAAAAAGAATCTACCGCCGTCAAAGGCGATATGAATGCGACCAATGTTGTCATCAACGCCAAAGACTCTGCTGAAATCGCATCCAACATTACCGCCAACAACAACGTCAACATTACCGCAGGCAACGGCGTAACCTTCACCGAGTCAGCCAATACTGCCTCCAACCAAGGTACAGCTGTTAATGTCGGTATCGGCGCTGGCGCGACAATCAATGTTGAAACCGGTGTTGCCGTTCCTCACGTCAACGGCTCTGTCGGCGTCAACAAAACCGATAACGCTTCTTCTACCGCCGCAGGCGCGAATGTAGCGGCCGGCAATGAGATTAAAATCAATGCCAACAACGGCGACGTCAACCTGCACGGTACCAACTTGGTATCCAACAACTCCGTTGAAGTAGAAGGCAACAAAGTCAATACTTCCGGCGCGATCAGCAGCGTTAACGAAAAAAATCTGACCATCAATGTCAACGGCAGCTACGCTTCAGGCAAACCAAACGGCGGCATCAACGCCAAAGGTAAAAACGAAGCCAACGTAACCAATACGGCAAACACCATCCAAAGCGACAATGTTGTTATTACTACCGGCTCTCCAACCGGTTTGAGCGTCAACAATACGACCATCAACGGTAATAATGTTGCGTACTACTATGACGACAGTAAAGCTCCTGCGGCGAACCGTTATACCTATCGTCCTCGCCAACCAAGCTACGCCAAACGCCGTTTGCGCTACTAAGATGCGCTATTGAAGTCATTTAATAGCCATTAAGACATGCCGTCTGAAAACAGAAAGTTCTCAGACGGCATTTTTATCATCAATGCAAAACAACACACTATCTCTGTTATGATAATGCCTCGCTAATATTATTCCGTTCCTACCATGTCTTCCGCCCTTCCTTTTGACGCGCTCACACTTTCCATCGACGGCACCAACCTTATCGAAGCTTCTGCCGGTACGGGTAAAACCTACGGCATTGCCGCGCTCTTTACCCGACTGATTGTTTTAGAAAAAAAAGACATCGAGAAAATTCTGGTCGTTACCTTTACCAAAGCGGCGACGGCAGAACTGAAAACCCGTTTGCGCGCACGTTTGGACGAAGTGTTGCAGGTTTTGAACGAAATCCAAACTTTGGGCGGCGAGCCGGAACATATTTCAGACGGCCTGAACAAATATTACGAAAAAGAGAAAAAATCCCCCGATGACTTTCTCAATCGCTTGATTCCTTTGGCTTTAGGCGAGCAAGACGGACAAGAAAGCTGCCATCGCCTGATTCTCCGCCTCAAAGCCGCGCTGAGCCAGTTTGACAACTCCTCTATTTACACCATCCACGGCTTCTGTCAGCGCGTCTTGCGCGATTACGCGTTTTTGTGCGGCGCACCTTTGGATGTCGAGCTGTCGGACGACTCGCGCGAGAGGCTGCTGATTCCTGCACAAGACTTTTGGCGGCAGAAAGTGGCAACCGATGCCACATTGGCACAATTGGTTTTTGACCGGAAATGCACGCCCGAAGAAATGCTTGCCGAAATCAAAAGCTATACCGGCCGCCCCTATCTGAAATTCAGACGGTCTGAAGGCGATTTGAAAGAAGCCCAAGCCAACCTTCAAGAAACATGGCAAAAAGTTTGCGCTCAGTTGGAAGACTTGGAAAAAGCATTTTGGGCAATTTTTCCCAAACTTAACGGCCAAACCTACAAAAGAAAAACCTTTGAAAATGTTTTTACCGATTTAAAAACAAACGCCGAATCCAACCGTCTGCCCCGCCTGAGCAAACAAACGCTAGAAAAATTAAGCCTCTTCAGTATCGACACGCTCAACAGCAAACTGAAAAAAGAATATAAAACCGATGCCGATATGCCGGAAATTATTCAGCTGCAAGCCTTGGCCAATCTCGGTCGTGATTTGCAGGCAATGGAAAGCGCGGAAGAAGCGGTCTTCATCCGCCTGCAACTCGACCTCCTTTCCCACATCAATCAGTCCATTGCCGAACAAAAAAAATCACGCCGCGAGCGCGTGTTTGACGATTTGCTGCTGGACGTCCATCAGGCATTGACCACCAATGAACACGGCAACGCGTTGGCAAAAGCGGCGGCGGCAAACTGGGAAATCGCGCTGATTGACGAATTCCAAGATACCGACCCGCTGCAATACGAAATTTTCCGCCAAATTTTTATCGAACAAGGCTGCCCGCTGTTTCTCGTTGGCGACCCCAAGCAGGCGATTTACAGCTTTCGCGGTGCGGACATTTACGCCTATCTGCAAGCTGCGCAAGATGCGGACAGGCATTACACCCTCGCCGTCAACTACCGCAGCCATGCCAAGCTGATTAACGGCATCAGCGCCTTGTTCAAACAAAAAAAACACCCCTTCGTCTTGGAAAATATCGATTACAGCGATGTCTCCGCCAGCCGCGCCGAAAGCCGGCTGTCGCCACACCGTCCCGCCATCCAAGTACGCTGGCTCAACACGGACGATCAGACCAACAAAGAGATTTTGCGTGGCCGTGCCGCCGAATATTGCGCCGATGAAATTGCCTTTGCGCTCAATGAAGCAGCCGAAGGCCGTCTGAACTTCAAAGGCCGCGCGCTGGAGTCCGGCGATATTGCGGTTTTGGTGCGCACCAACAACGAAGCGGCGATGATTGCCGGTAAACTGAAACAGCGCCGTATCCAAAGCGTGTTGCTGTCGCGCCAGTCCGTTTTCGATTCCGCCGAGGCAGATTCGCTGTCCGCGCTGATCGGCTTTTGGCTCAACCCAAGGCAAACCGACTGGCTGCGCTTTGTCTTGACCGGCGTTTTATTCGGCTATACCGCCAAAGAGATTTACGAACTCAACCATAACGAACACCAGCTGCTGAAATGGCTAGAGTCATCTGCCCAAGCCATGGAAAAATGGCGGAAAGGCGGCATTTTTGCCGCCGTGCAGCAGTTTGCCGCCCTACATGACATCGAAACACGCCTGCTCAAAGGCGGCAACGAGCGCAGCCTGACCAACTACTACCAAATTCTGGAGCTTTTGGCCGAAGAAGACAGTCAAAGCCGCAACCCTGCCGCCCTGCATAAATGGCTGAACGAACAAATCAGCCGTGCACGCAGCGGCCATTTCCCATCAGACGCGCAAACCATCCGTCTTGAAAGCGACGAAAAACTGGTCAAAATCGTTACCATGCACGCGTCGAAAGGTTTGCAATATCCTTTGGTGTACTGCCCCTTCGCGTGGGATACCAAAGACAATTCCAAAGAAAACTGGAAAATCCTGCATACTGAAAGCCACGAAACCGAGCTACTGGCAAAATCGCAAACCTCGGAAGCAGAACTAAGCCATCTTGCCGACGAAAAGACGGCAGAAGATTTACGCCTACTTTATGTCGCCCTTACCCGCGCCGAAGAACAGCTCAATATCTACGCCGCCGCCAACAAAAACTGTACGCCAAACAATCCTTTTGCCTATCTGCTCGAAGGTTTGTCGGATGCCGGCCGCGAGAGCGTCAGCCAAAGCTATAAAAGCGCGACAGACGTTGTAGAAATGCTTAAAACCAACTGGCAACGCTTTATCAAAAACGCGCCTGAAAATACGGAGTTTGCCTTCACGGAAGAAGCCCCGCCGGAAACCGTCTATCAATACAGCCGCCAGCAAGACCAAGCTTTTAGCGCACATAGCATTAAACGCCGCGATTTTGACTTTATCCGCCACACCAGCTTTACCGGTTTGAGCCGGCACACCAAGTCAACCGACGAACAACACGAGCCTTTGCAACCTGCCATCGATCCGGCAGAAAGCGCAGACCGTGCCATGCCGTCTGAAAACCTGCCGCCCCCACTTTCAGACGGCCTCGATATCCACCATTTCCCCCGCGGCACCAATGCCGGCGTATGTTTGCATGAAATGCTGGAAAAACTCGATTTCGCCGCCTCTGCCGAGAGCCAATCCGAAATGATTGCCGAAGTTTTGCAACGCCATAGCTTTGAAGACAAATGGCTGCCGACGGTAATCACCATGCTCGATACCTGCCGCCTTACGCCTTTAATCAACGAGAGCCTGTCACAGATTCCGACGACCCGACGCCTGCCCGAAATGGGGTTCACCCTGTACATGGACGATTTCAAACTGGACGACTTGCGCCGTTGGTTTGCCTCAAGCGAAGCAAACCTGCCGCCAGAATGCGTCCAAGCCGCGCAACTGCTTGATTTCCATGATTTGCAAGGCTATTTAAACGGCTTTATTGATATGGTTTGCCAAGATTCAGACAGCAATGTCGTTTTAATCGACTACAAATCCAACCATTTGGGCAACGATGCAAGCGCCTACACGCAACAGGCGATGAACGAAGCTGTGGCGCATCATCACTACTACCTGCAAGCCCTGATCTACGCCGTTGCCATCGCGCGCTACTATGCCCTGCGCGGCAAGCCCTTGCCCCAAATCGCCATCCGCTACCTCTTCCTGCGCGGCATGGACGGCTCGGATCAAGGCATCTGGAAATGGGACATCGATACCGCCCTGCTTTCCACTTTTGTTGAACGAAAAGCAAATACTTGATAAATCATCTTGTTAAACCGTCAAAAAGGCCGTCTGAAACGTTTTCAGACGGCCTTTGATTATTTGTGCAAACCGCATTCCTTACTGTCTTTGCTTTCCCACCACCATCGCCCGGCGCGGATATTTTCGCCCAGCTTGACTGGACGCGTGCAGGGTTCGCACCCAATGCTGGGATAGCCTTGATGATACAGCGCATTAAGCGGAACTTGGTGCTCGTGCGCATATGCCCAAACATCCTGCTCTTCCCAATCGAAAATAGGATTGAATTTGGCGATGTTGCGGCCTGTATCCAGCTCTTCAAAATTCAATTCGCTGCGCGTTTCGGACTGGCTGCGGCGTTGTCCGGTCAGCCATGCAGGCGCGTTGTGCAAAGCGCGGTTGAGCGGTTCAATTTTGCGGATATGGCAGCAACGGCGGCGCAACTCGACACTGTCGTACATCGCGGTCGTACCAAACTCCGCTTCAAATTCGGCGGCGGTTTGTCGATTGGGATAAAACACTTCCAATTCGGTTTGATAACGCGCATTGGTTTCGGCAATCAGCGAGGCGGTTTCGGGATTGAGTTTGCCCGTATTTAGCGTGATGATGCGGATGGGCAGTTTCAGACGGCACACGGCATCGGTAATGACCATATCCTCAACCGCAAGGCTGGATGCGAAGACGGCTTGCGGATAGCGTGCGGCAATGTCTTGCAAACGGTGCTCCAAAGCGGCTGCCAACTCAGGCAGTTGGCGGCGTTCGGCATCGCTGATTTCGGGGATTTTCCAGAGTTGTGGGCGGAATAAAGACATGGCTGGTTGTTCCTAATAATTTTCAGACGGCCTGTTGAAACGGCTGCCGATATGGTTATGGAACAATATTGTCCAGCGCCCTATCTTCAAACGGAAAGAATGCTTTTCTATTTCTTTATAACCAAAGCGTCTGCTGCTGGTTTTTCGGCAGCAAATGGCTCACGCCGATACCGATCAGGCGGAAGGCGTCTTCACGTTGCGGAGGTATGCGTTGCAGCAAAGTATGCGCTGCCTGAAGCAGCGAGGCGCTATCGGGAAGGACGGAAGAATACGTCAGCGAACGCGTGATAATGCGGAAATCGTGGGTTTTGAGTTTGAGGGTAACGCCTTTGGCTTCGACGTTTTTGCGTTCGATTTGCCGCCAGAGGTCTTCGGCGAGGTGCGGCAAATGGCTTGAAGCCTGCGCCAAAGACAAATCTTCGGGTAAGGTGATTTCGGTTGAGATTTGCAGGCGTTCGCGTTCGGCTTTGACCGGCCGCTCGTCGATACCGCGTGCCAAATCGTAAAGGCGGTAGCCGTAGCGGCCGAAATGGTTTAAAAGTTCGCCGCGCTCAAAACGGCGCAAATCGCCGGCGGTTTGCATACCGAGGGCATTCATCTTTTTCAGTGTAACTTTGCCGACACCGGGAATCTTACCCAACGGCAGGCTCTCCAAAAACGCCATGATTTTTTGCGGCGGCAGCACAAACTGCCCGTTCGGTTTGCGCCAGTCAGAAGCGATTTTGGCCAAAAACTTATTGGGCGCGATACCCGCGGAGGCTGTCAAACCGGTTTCTTCAAAAATTTCAGCACGAATACGTTTGGCCACTTCGCTGGCGTACGGGATATTTTCAAAATTTTGGGTAACATCCAAATAGGCTTCGTCCAAAGACAAAGGCTCGATCAAATCGGTATAACGCCGAAACACGGCATGAATCTGCGCCGACACTTGACGGTACAAATCGAAATGAGGCTGCACAAACACCGCCTGCGGACACAGCCTTTTCGCCGTTGCCACCGACATGGCTGAGTGCAAACCGAATTTGCGCGCCTCATAAGAAGCGGCACAAATGACCGACCGCGTACCGTCCCACGCCACAACGACAGGCAGCCCTTTCAGGTGCGGCTGCTCGTGTAGTTCTACCGAAGCGTAGAATGCGTCCATATCGATATGGATGATTTTGCGTTGGGACATGGGAAAAGGTGGATAAGAAAAAGGCTTATTGTAACAAAAGGCCGTCTGAAGTTTCAGACGGCCTCTATGTTTAAGCCTTATTTTTTACTGGAAAGCTGGTCAAACAATCCGCCGTCGGCAAAGAATTTTTTCATGATTTCTTCCCACGGGCCAAATTTCTCATTCGGATTAAACGTCTCAATCTCAGGGAAATCGGCTTTGTGTTTCGCCAATACTTCGGCATTGCGCGGACGCAGATAAAGATTGGCGGCCAACTCTTGAGCCGGTTCGCTCCAGAGGTTTTGCAGATAGGCTTCGGCAGCGGAGCGTGTGCCTTTTTTGTCGACTACGCTGTCCACGACGGCAACCGGTGCTTCGGAAAGAATGGTGTAGCTCGGATAAACGATTTCAAACTGGTCTTGGGTCAGCTTTTTGCTGACGTAGTTGGCCTCATTTTCAAAGGTAACCAAGACATCGCCGATATTGCGTTGACTGAAGGTCGTCGTTGCCGCGCGACCGCCGTTTTCAAATACAGGCGTGTTTTTCAGCAATGCGGCCACAAAATCTTTGGTTTTGCCTTCATCGCCGTTATTCACTTTCAAGCCATAACCGTACGCACCCAAAAAGGCGTAGCGGCCGTTGCCGGTGGTTTTCGGGTTCGCCAAAACGATTTGCACGCCGTCTTTGGCCAAATCGCCCCAGTCTTGGATGTGTTTTGGATTGCCTTTGCGTACCAAGAAAACGACGTTACTGGTATAAGGCACGGCATTGTCCGGCAGACGGGTGTTCCAATCGGCTTTGACCAAACCTTTTTTCACCAAAAGCTCGATATCGGAAGTCTGGTTCATGGTCACCACATCGGCAGCCAAACCATTGGCGACAGCCAAAGCCTGCTTGCTGGAGCCGCCGTGCGACTGTTGGACTTCAACCGTTGCACCGCCGTTTTTCGCAGCATATTCTTTAACAAACAAAGGATTGTATTCTTTATAAAAATCTCGTGCGACATCATAAGAGACGTTCAACAGCTTCACATTACCGCCCTTGCCTGCGGAAGCGGCATTGTCGGCAGATTGTTCGTTTTTGGGAGAGCAGGCACTCAACGCCAGCGCGGCGGTCAATGCGGCAAAAGAAAGGGTACGGATATTCATGGTCGGCTCCTATTAAAAGTATGGCGATACTTTATCGGGATCGGAGGCAAACGGGAAATAATGTTTGCTTTTGGGTTTATCAGTTTTGGTTATATAAACCGAGGCCGTCTGAAATCAAAAAATAATTATTTATAACTATAAAATCTAAACCATATTATTTACAAAGTTAATAAAAAAGAGTACCGTTCGTATTCGCCGAATCATTAGGCGTTTTATTCAATAATCGAAAGATGGAGTGTAGAAACTATGAAACAATGGATGCTTTTAGGATTGCTGGGATTGGGCGCAGTGGCACAGGCACACGATGTTTGGGTGGCCGCACCGACACATCAGCCTGCCGGC
>NZ_JBQCVF010000003.1:48086-53737 GCF_051962515.1 Neisseria sp. P0009.S007
GTCAAGACCACATTGCCCATCCAGTGCGCCCCAAAGACGCGCTCTAAAGGGACATTCCTCATTTGATTGATAAACGGTACTTCTGAAGAAAATTGCGTAGCAATATTCGGAGGCGCAAATTTCAAACCTAAGTCCTGCAATCTATAACGGTGTTGCGCCGTCAAAAACATATCCTCGTGGTGCAGCCGTACCAGCCATTCCATATCGGCAATTTTCTCGTCTTTCGGCGGCAAAGGCGGTCGGATTTCTACATTTAAACCCAGTTGTCGCGGCATGGTTAAAAGCCGCTTGCTGCGCAGGCTGAAACCGCCGTTCTGCGGCTCGTCCAAATTCGGAGAAGTCTGAATCAGATGTTGTTTAGCCAAATATTGGTCGGTTCCTTTCAGGAAAAACTGCCCGTCTGCTTCGGTTTCCAACAAAATCGGCAAAGGTGCGCCGATATAATCATATTCCCGATAGGCATCCTGCCAGTTTTGACCGTTCAACACCCAGCCGTCATTTTGAACGATCAAACAATAATCAGTATCGATGTAATACATCAGTTGGTACAAAACAAACAGATTGTATTCTAAATAACCGAATTTCCGGCAAGGCTGATGTCGGATATTTTCCGGCAAACCTTGCGGACAACTCGGGCTGATCAGCAATCCACGGCTTCCGGGCAATTCGGCGCAGCTGCGGATAATGGCATACATCGTGCCCTCGGTATAAGAATCTGCGCCGGTAATACTAACCACGGTAATGTCAGCAAAACTCATTATATGTTTCTCCTGTTTCAGACGGCCTTTACGTTATTTACGACGCCTTATTGCAGATATCTTTCAAGCGATACAAGGCATCCAAGGCTTCGCGCGGCGTAAGGTTGTCGGGCTGAATTTGCGCCAAAGCTTCAGCCAATTCATTGGTCTGCAAATTATCGACAGGCTCAACTTCTTGTTCTTTCCCTTCCTCATCTTCCCTATTTTCAGACGGCATGGCGCTGAAAATATCCAACTGCGGACGGTTGGCGGCGGCTTGGTTTTCCAAATCGTTTAAATGCTTTTGAGCCGCCTTCAATGCGCGGTTGGGCAGGCCGGCGAGTTTGGCAACGGCGATACCGTAGCTTTTGCTGGCGGGGCCGGGTTCGATGTGGTGGAGGAAGACGATGTCCTGTCCTTGTTCAAGTGCGGAGAGGTGCATATTGACTGCTGTTGCGTGGGCTTCGGGCAGTTTGGTCAGCTCGAAATAGTGGGTGGCGAAGAGGCTGAAGGATTTATTTTTTTGCAGCAGGTGTTCGGCAATGGCTTGGGCAAGGGCGAGGCCGTCAAAAGTCGAAGTGCCGCGACCAACTTCGTCCATAAGGACGAGGGATTGGTCGGTGGCGTGGTGGAGGATGTAGGCGGTTTCGCTCATTTCAACCATGAAGGTGGAGCGGTTGGAGGCTAAATCATCCGATGCGCCGATGCGGGTGAAGATTTGGTCGATAGGGCCGATTTGGGCTGAATCGGCAGGCACGAAGCTGCCGGTGTGCGCCATGAGGACAATATGGGCGACTTGGCGCATGTAGGTGGATTTGCCGCCCATGTTGGGGCCGGTCAGGAGCATGAGGCGGTGTTTGTGGTCGAGGCGGGTGTGGTTGGCGGTGAAGTGGCGCACTTGTTGCTCGACGACGGGATGGCGGCCGTTTTCGATATGGATGACCGGATAGTCGGCGAACTCGGGACAGACGAAACCGCGTTCGGCCGCAATCGCGGCGAAGGTGGAGAGTACGTCGAGGGCGGCGGCGGCTTTGGCGGCTTTTTGAAGCTGGGGAAGGGTCGTCTGAATGTCTTTGAGGAGGGCTTCAAACAGGCGTTTTTCCAATGCCAATGCCTGCTCTTGCGCGGTCAGGACTTTGTCTTCGAAGGTTTTGAGTTCGGGGGTGATGAAGCGTTCGGCGTTTTTCAGGGTCTGGCGGCGTTGGTAGTCGGAGGGGGCTTGTTCGGCCTGGACTTTGGATAGCTCGATGTAGAAGCCGTGGACGCGGTTGAACTCGACTTTGAGGGTGGAGAGGCCGGTGCGTTCGCGTTCGCGCGCTTCGAGGTCGAGCAGGAATTCGTCGCCGTGGTTTTGGATGTGGCGCAGTTCGTCGAGTTCTGCGCAATAGCCTTGGTTGATGACGCCGCCGTCTTTAAGCCAGACGGCGGGTTCGGGCATTACGGCGGCTTTGAGGGTTTCGGCAACGGGCAGGGTTTCGGGGAAAACGGCTTTGAGGGTTTCCAACAGGCTGCTGCCCTCGGCGGATAATTCGATTTCGGATAGGGCAAACAGGCTGTCGCGCAGGGCGGCGAGGTCGCGCGGACGGGCGTTGCCGACGGCGATGCGGGCGGCGATGCGTTCGATGTCTGCGATGTTTTTCAGACGGCCTTGCAGGGTTTCGTATTGCGAACCCAGCGCGGCAACGGCTTCTTGGCGGGCGCGGATATGGACGCGGCTGCGTAAGGGGTGGTGCAGCCAGAGTGCCAAGAGGCGGCTGCCCATGTGGGTGGCGCAGCCGTCGAGTATGGAAAACAGGGTCGGCGATTTTTTGCCGGAGAGGGTTTGCGTGATTTCGAGATTGCGGCGCGTGGCGGCGTCCATGCCGATATATTGGCTGTCGGTTTCGAGCGAAATGCCGTCTAAGTGTTGCGGCATCAGGTTTTGCGTCAGGCGGATGTAGTTCAACAGCGCGCCCGCCGCACCGACAGCGGCTTCGTGTTCCTTGCCGTCCAAACCGAAGCCGTGCAGGTCTTGGCAGCCGAAATATTCGGTCAATAATTTCGCGCCCGCGTCGGCGGCAAACTGCCATGAGTTCAGGCGCGTGATGTTGGCAGAGGTCGTCTGAAAACCATTAGGCAGGCTTTTGCCTTCGGGCAACAGGATTTCCGCCGCCTGCAAACGCGCCAGCTCGTCGGCGAGTTTGTCCGCCGTCGTCAGCTTGGTTTTGAATTCGCCGCTTTGCAAAGATGCCCACGCGATGGCGATGTGTTTTTTATCCGCGTTCACCGCCGCGATGCGGTTGGTTTCCTTGTCTTCCAAAAATGCCGCGTCGGTCAGCGTGCCGGGCGTAACGATGCGCACGACTTTGCGCTCCACCGGTCCTTTGCCCGCGCCGACTTCGCCCACCTGCTCGCACACCGCCACGCTTTTGCCCATCTTCACCAGCCGCGCCAGATACTGCTCCGCCGCATGAAACGGCACACCCGCCATCTTAATCGGCACGCCGTCCATCTGCCCGCGCGTGGTCAGGGTAATGTCCAACAGCTTTGCCGCCTCCACTGCGTCATCCAAAAACAACTCGTAAAAATCGCCCATGCGGTAAAACACCAGCTTGTCGGCGTGTTGCGATTTGATGGCGAGATACTGCTGCATCATCGGGGAAACGGTGGGTTTGGACATGGAAAAGCCTTAGAAACGCAAAAGCGTTATTGTAACAAAAGGCCGTCTGAAAAACAGGTTTCAGACGGCCTTTAACAGCAGCTTGGTTTTAAGCCAAAGCTACTTCCAAATTATCAATCAGGCGCGTGGTACCCAAACGTGCGGCAGCAAGCACCACCAATTCTTTATCGCCAACATGAGCCACTGCCAAACTGTGTGCATGGCGGATTTCAACGTAATCAACCACCCAGCCGGCATCGGTCAAACGGCGGATACATTCGGCTTCAAGCTGGGCGTAATCCAGATTGCCGTTTTTCAAGGCGGCGGCAATGTTTTGTAACTCTTGATAGAGACGGGGCGCTTCTGCGCGTTCTGCTTCGCTCAAATATTGGTTGCGACTGGAAAGTGCCAGGCCGTCTGAAGCGCGACCGGTATCGACAGGAACGATTTCGATATTGAAATTCAAGTCTTCGACAAAGCCTTTGATAATCGCCAGCTGCTGATAGTCTTTTTTGCCGAAACAGGCGGTATCGGGTTGAACAATGTTGAACAACTTAGTCACAACGGTCGCCACGCCGCGGAAATGGCCCGGACGGAATTTGCCGCACAATTCATTTTGCAGGTGCGGAGGCTCGACATTGAAACGCTGTTCCACATTCGGATACAGCTCTTTTTCATCAGGCGCGAACACGACGGCAACGCCCTCGCCTGTCAATTTGTCGGCATCTTGTTGCAAAGTGCGCGGATATTTGTCGAAATCCTCGCCTTGTCCGAATTGCAGGCGGTTGACAAAAATACTGACCACAACGTTATCGGCACGTTTTTTTGCTTCGCGCACCAGCGCAAGATGGCCTTCGTGCAGATTGCCCATGGTCGGTACAAATGCCACTTTTCCGGCAGTTTTGCGCCACTCGCGCAATTCTTTAATCGTATGAATAATTTGCATGGTTTGAAAAATCCTTTATTTTTTCCGCTGTTTCATCAACGGGAATCACGCGCCGATTATACGCTTTTATTCATCGAAAAGGCCGTCTGAAATAAGTTTCAGACGGCCTGGTTTTTATTTTATCCGGCAAACGTATGTTCGACAGATGGGAACGTTTTTGCTTTGACTTCGTCCACATAGGCTTTGACCGCAGCTTGAACGCTGTCTTTGCCCTGCATAAAGTTCTTCACGAATTTGGCGGTTTTACCTGGGAAAATGCCGAGCATATCGTGCATCACCAAAACCTGACCGTCGCAATCCACGCCTGCGCCAATGCCGATGGTCGGGCAAGAAACGGTCTCGGTCACTTTTTTCGCCAATTCCGCAGGAACGCATTCCATCAATACGATTGCCGCACCTGCCGCATCATGCGCTTTAGCGTCGTTGAGCAACGCTTCCGCCTTGTCGCCTCGGCCTTGAACTTTATAGCCGCCGAATGCAAACACGGATTGCGGAGTCAGGCCGATGTGGGCGCAAACAGGGATACCGCGCATTTGCAGAAATTCAGTGGTCTCCGCCATCCAGACACCGCCTTCGAGCTTGACCATATGCGCGCCGGCCGCCATCAACTCAGCCGCCGCCGCAAATGCCTGCTCTTTGCTCTGCTGATAAGCACCAAACGGCAAGTCGCTGACAATCATGGCATTTTTAGTACCGCGAGCCACGCATTCAGTGTGGTAGCACATATCCTGCAAGCTCACCGGCAAAGTGGACTGACGGCCTTGCACCGCCATACCCAAAGAATCACCGACCAGCAGTACATCTACTCCGGCATTGTCCATCAGCGCGGCAAAGCTGGATTCATAAGCGGTCAGCATGGCGATTTTCTCGCCCTCTGCTTTCATTTTTTGCAAAGTGTTTACGGTAATCATGGTGTTTTGTGTGTTCCGCCCGACGGGCAGCCCTTTGTTGTAATGGAAACGCGGTATTATAAGGTCTGCTTTTAAAATATCAAAGCATAAGCAAAAGCCCGACTGCTTTCACAATCGGGCTTTTAATTGGTGCCGGCACCAAGAGTCGAACTCGGGACCCCCTGATTACAAGTCAGGTGCTCTACCAACTGAGCTATACCGGCTTACTGAAATGCCTTGCAGCACCATCAGTCTTTAACTGGTGCCGGCACCAAGAGTCGAACTCGGGACCCCCTGATTACAAGTCAGGTGCTCTACCAACTGAGCTATACCGGCAAGGAAGTCGGCATTATGCCGATAAGTTCCCATCTTGGCAAGCATTTTAAAACAAAGTTACTCACGAAATTATAAAAACCAATGATTTTAAAGAAAATTAAATA
>NZ_JBQCVF010000004.1:0-45125 GCF_051962515.1 Neisseria sp. P0009.S007
GGTAAAACCAACGAAAAACTTGGCTATCTGGGGCGTATGGAAGCCATTGAAGCGCAAGCGGCAGTATTGCTGATTAAAGCCTAAGAGCTTAAAATTACTTTATTATTCAAACTGAAGGACTGACAACATGGCAACTCAAGACGAACTCAAACGTATTGCCGCCGAAAAAGCGGTGGAATTTGTTCCTGAAAACGAATACATCGGTATCGGTACCGGCTCTACCATCAACTTCTTTATCGAAGCTTTGGGTAAAAGCGGTAAGAAAATTAAGGGTGCCGTGTCTACTTCTAAAAAATCCAGCGAGCTTTTGGCGAAATATGAAATTCCAGAAGTTTCACTGAATGAAGTGATGGGTTTGGCGGTTTATGTTGACGGCGCAGACGAAGTCAACCACGCGCTGCAAATGATTAAAGGTGGCGGCGGTGCGCATTTGAACGAAAAAATCGTGGCCAGTGCATCCGATAAATTTGTCTGTATTGCCGATGAAAGCAAATATGTTTCCCGTTTGGGTAAATTCCCGTTGCCGGTAGAAGTGGTTGAAAATGCCCGTTCGCTGGTGTCGCGCAAACTGCTTGCCATGGGCGGACAGCCTGAGTTGCGTGTCGGCTATACTACTTTCTATGGCAACCAAATCGTCGATGTTCACGGCCTCAATATCGACCAAGCCCTGAAAATGGAAGACGAAATCAACAAAATCACCGGCGTACTCGAAAACGGTATTTTTGCCCGCGATGCCGCCGATGTGTTGGTTTTGGGTACGGCAGAAGGCGCAAAAGTCATCCTGCCTTGTCAGGATTAATGAAGATTAATCAATCTTAAAGGCCGTCTGAAAGTGTATTAGGTCTTTCAGACGGCCTTCAATTTGGCAAAATATGCAAATTAGTAAAATTATAAAATGGTTGCCCGTTGTTTTATCCGTTTTGGGCGCGCTTGGTTACAGCTCACGCGATACCGAGTTGATTCGTACAGGGGTAAGCGTTGCCGCAACATTGGCACAAAGCGACAATATCGGTTTGGAAAAGGTCAATGAATGGCTGGGTGAAAATGTCGTCAAAGCCACATCTGACACCAAAGCCGAAGCTGAACCCAAACCGGAACAAAAACAAAAGTCATTGCGACAATCCTACACATACAACGGAAAAATCATCAAAATCCATGATGGCGATACCGTGCATATTATCGATAGCGACGGCCGGAAACACAAAATCCGTATGGCCTATATTGATGCACCGGAAATCAATCAGGCTTATGGTACGCAATCACGAGATAATCTGATTGATGCCGCATTGAATAAAAAAGTCAAAGTCCGTGTGTTTGAAGCTGACCGCTACCAGCGCGAAGTTGCCCAAGTATCTGTCGGCACGATTGACTTGAATTTAATGCAGATACGGGATGGCGCCGCATGGCATTATGAAAGTTATGCCAAAAAACAACAAAGTAAAACCGCTTACACTGACTATTCGGCCGCACAAAAACAAGCCAAGGAAAAACGAAAAGGCTTATGGAAAAAAGACAATCCGCAAGCACCTTGGCAATTTCGCCGTCAAAATTATGAGCAGCAGAGCGGTGATAAAAAGCAGTCTGATAAACAATGGTTCGGGATTTGGTAGGTTTTAAGAAAGAGACTGTCTGAAAACTTTCAGACGGCCTTTAATCATTAAGGTTTAGTATAAGATAAGAATGAGTGGCAGGTTTATGATTGGAGGGTAATAGAAATAAAAGTGTGGTGTAATATTTTTAAGAAGGGCGGATATGAAAAAAGACACCGTTAGCTGGTGTCTTTAGTATCTGGCAGAGAGGAAGGGATTAGGGTATTTATATAACTTATTAATATAAAATAAATTATTTAATTATATTTCTAAAATAACAAATAAAATAACAAATAAACTTTTTGAAAAAGGCCGTCTGAAATTCAATTCAGACGGCCTTTTCATTGCTTCTTCCGCTTCTTTTCCGCTTGCCAAATTGCCAAGCGGCGGCGGTGTTGAGTATTGTTTTTTCTCACTATTTACTTTACCTCTAGTCCTAGATATTCATCACGCAAACGGATTACCTCATCGCGTTTAAACAGATTATCCCTACCGACCAGGCGCGGCTTTGGAATCAAACCGGCGCGGCGGCGATGCCAAATGGTTGTTGTTGATGGCGGCTTCTTGCCCGGCAACGTCCATAACTCTTTTACTTGTTCCAATGTAATAAACTCATTCATTTTGTCATCCTCAATCAAAGCGGCGATTGAATCGCTCAGTATTAGTACGGGCGGCTTTCGCTTTTGCGAGTGCGCTTTCTACTGTGTCATAGG
Source organism: Neisseria sp. P0009.S007 (assembly GCF_051962515.1). NCBI lineage: Bacteria > Pseudomonadati > Pseudomonadota > Betaproteobacteria > Neisseriales > Neisseriaceae > Neisseria > Neisseria sp. P0009.S007. Next base: position 2,303 of record NZ_JBQCVF010000004.1, read on the forward strand.
TTGGCGGCGTATATCGGCGCGGCTTATGCGCAACCTTATCCGCCGACAAGTCAAATTTTGGTTCAGAAGGTGTCAGGCCGCTTGTCAATGGCTGGCTGGCACGGTCAAGCAGCGTGATGTATTCACGATATAGGCGCAGGCGTTCGGATGCGCGCTCAGATTGCTTGGCGGCAACCTCCTGCTTGGCAATCACGCGCTGCATGAACTCACGGCTCATTGGCGGCCGCTTAGCTGCCTCCCATGCCTTCACATCATCGGCGTATTCGGCGCGCAGGCTGTCTGAAATTCTCCAATTGCCAATTTGAGTTGCGGAAATTCCTTTTTTCCACATCATCCATTCTTTAATTTCAGCCTCCTCAATATTCGGCTTAGTTGGACTTCCCCAAAAAATCGCCGTTTCCGGCTCATTTTTAATTTCCGTACAGTTATTGACACGAGTCCAAGCGGCGGCTGAGCCGCCGATTTTCTTAACTTCCCAAGTATGCACACGACTGATCTGTACCTCACCCGTATCTTTCTCATACACACCCATTGTAAAAGGAGCAGGCACTTCTCCGTATTCGTTGACCACGCACTCGGCAGCTTCTTCCTTATAGAGACCCAAAGGAATATCCTCACGTTTGACCACTTCGCCGCCCAACAGACGGACAAATTCAGCCCAGTCGCCACGGTCGGCAGCACGCTGAGCCAACATCAAAACACTGTCATCATCAGTAGGCACAATACGGCGCAACTCGCGCCAAATCGTTACCGGCACACCGCCAATCTGCTGAAACTGGCGTGTACCGTGAATAGAAGCCCACGCATCTACACGCTCAGCAGTCGTTGCCATATCCAGCAGCTCTTCAGACTCAAAGTCAACGCCCAAGCTCTCACCGGCGTTGTTTTTACCATCAATATTTTTCGCAATATATTTAGCGATATAGCCAGCCGCACTACCACGCGCCCAGTTGATGCTTTCAAAATCAACACGTGCCGCCGCCTTGCTTTGTCGCCAAAATTTAAAATACTTACGCGACCAAAAATCAGCCTCCGTTTTCAAACCGGCCTGAATTGCTGCGAGCGATGGCGCACTGCCATTCTTCTCCAACAGATGCTCGCGAATACGGCGCGCCTCAGCCGCCGCCTCTTTTTTACTGCCAAAGTAGCGCAAGCCCAGCTCTTCACGGTCTTCACGACATCCATGTTTCGCGACCACGCGGCGAAAATCATCACGATGCTTAGCCTCCATAAACAAAAGGCCGTGCCAGTGAGGCGTACCATCATGATGAGGCTCAGCCACCCTAAAACCATAAACCTTAATATCCATACGTCCCAATTCAGCGCGAATACGCGCCCATACCTTATTTAAATATTTGACCGCCTCGCGTGGCGTATCCCCATTGAACTTCTCATTACGCTTACCAAAGTGATGGAATGCGTGAAACTTAGAAGGGCAGGTCAGCGTAAAAAACTCGCCCACATGGCCTTTAAGTTTGGCAATCTCCTCAAAGCCGCGAATACGCACCATCAGCTCAGCACGACGGATGGCAGGATTAGACACCCCCAACGCGCTCAGCTCATCGAGCGTAAACTCTTGACCCAATTCATTCACAGCAGCCATATGAGCCAACAGACCGGCATTGCGTGCCTTTTGAGACTTACGGCGGCGCAAGCCATCATTACTCACATACAGACCCGTTTTGCGAGAAACGCCTCCAACCTCACGCATTAAATTTTCAGTCTTACGCGCAATAGAACGGCGAAGCTGGCCACGCCAAAACTTCTCATTTTTCAGACGGCCTAAAATGCCTTCAGGCTCCTTACCGTCAAACACACTCAGATCCAGCCCATAGTCGTTTACAGCCTTTTTCAACAAACCCGGCAGGCCGTAGCCAATGCGCTCATACTGCATAAACGACTTAACCGCAGCATCAGCCAAGCAGCAGATTTCTTCGTCTGTCGCATCAAGACCAATCCCACGCAGCGCATCGGGCAACTGAACAACCTGACCCAACCATCTATCGGCACGGATAAAAGCATTGAACATCTCACTGCCCTGACGCACTTGGCGCACCCATTCAGCAAGCACAAGCGGACGAATTGCCGACGGCAGGACCGACAGCAACTCATCACGCTCAACCTTATTCAACAAACCAACGCCCATTTATCCCACCTGTTTTACTTAAGGCCGTCTGAACCATTCAGACAGCCGCCCAACATCACAACTCAAAGTCACTATCAAACGCCTTCGCCATATCCCGATAAAGCAGCCATACCCAAATCACCGCGAATACAGCCATCACACCGATAAAAGCAAAAACACACAACAACCACCAAATCAAAACAGCCCACATCATTTCTTACGCTCCACCATCCAAAACCGAACACCCATCACATCATCTTCTTCCACAAGCCGCGTTACATACCCAACATTTTCAACCTTATTGAATTTGCACCACCGCTTAAAAGCCCCAGTTAACTGATCACGCGTGCGCTTTTGCGATGCCGGCGAATTCACCGCCACAAAGAAACTGTCTCCGGATTTCATCTCATCAAACGGATAAGCACATTTCCCCTGACTTACCGGCCCAATCGGAATACCACTCTCAACAACAAACCTACTCATGCTCCACCTCCGCATCACCCAATGTATAATCAATCCCAGTTTCCGCCCAACGATACGCCTCAGCCTCCTGCAAACGCGCCGCAACATCCTGCGGAAACACCTTAACTTCTTCCTGACGGCCTGCAGCAACCCAATACCCCACCGCCAACACAATCAGCACCATCAAACCAATCGCAACCTCAAGCCGCTTTCCCCGTTTGCCCATTACCATTTTTAAACTCCATTTTGTTTTTAAAATCATCAGCGACAGGATTTACACCCAACCGCTTTGCCGCATATTTCGCACGGCCCAACTTATCGTCCAACTCAACCAAATAACTGCTCAGCTCCGACAGCCTTAACACATCCTGCCTCAAACTAAACACCACATTCTGCTGATTGATTAAATCGCCCAAACGCTTGATTTCCCTTGCCAGCTTTTGAATATCCTCAACCGCCTGCGCCTGACTCGGACTCAACAACCAAGACCTCAAATCATCTTCAGACGGCCCAGTCATGACCGGCGGCACACCTTGACGACCCAACAGCGCATCACGCTCAAGCGCAGCCATAACAGGCGCATTTTTCGACTTGGCGCGCGCAATCGTCTTACCCAAAACCATCATCCGGCGCGCATGGTCTTTGTCTTTCCAAACCCTGACCGCCTGCGGCGAAACACGCCAACTTGCCGCCTCCACCACCTCAAGCGGCAGAATCTTTTTCCTGTCTATCACTTTCGGCTTAACCAACATCACAATCCCCTTTCAGACGGCCTAACAGTCAATCAACAGCGGCTGCATATTGCCTTCCATCTCCTCAATTTCCGCCGCATCCAAAGGCGGCGGCGCATTACCATAAAGCGGAGAGGGCGGCGAAATCGTCCTGATAATTTCCGTAGCCGCCACGCCAGTCCAACCACACGCAGCATTCAGGCACTGCACCTGAGAATTACGCAGATTGCTTGTTACCTGCTTACTGGATGCCACCTTGCAGCGGCTACCACAACACGGACACAAAATTTGAATCCGCATATTTCCAAAATTACTTTCCGACCGGCTGATAGAACGATGCTTACTCATACCCGCCCACCTTAATTTTTTCAGCCACATCCTCAACCACCGCCTCATACGCATTCATGAAGAAATCCGCATATTCAGCCGCCGCAAACGCGATAAATTCAGGCACAGACATACGCTTCACACGAGCCGCCTCTTCAATCAGGCCGTAATCCTCAGCAATACGCACGAGCTTCCACACTTCCTCCTGCTCATCGACCTCATCAAAAAAGCCGCCGGGCTGAGCCTGACCGGCCTCAAAAATCGCCTTCAACTGAGCCTGCTGAACTTCCGATAAATTGATTACACGAACGTTTTTCATAAGACTTCCCTTTAGTATTGGTTGGTTTAAATTTTCCCCGTTATAATTCGATTTGCATTAATCACTTAACGAAAGGAAAAATATGGAAGAGGTTAAACAAACTATTCGGCTACCCGTTGATTCGCCGCTGAATGTCCGTTATGACGAGGATTCAAAAACAATATCTTTAACCTGCTATCAATTTGTTGCGGGCGGTGGCGGCTTGGCGATGGAGATTCAACTTTCTCAGCAGGCAACACAACAAATTCTTCGGGCTGTTGAGCATCTGCAAAGTAAGTTCGGTGTAAGATCAGAAGCAGCCGATATGCCGCCCAATTTGCAATAGCCGTTTTCCATTTTTTCAACCGTCCGCCTTGTGCGGGCGGTTTTTGCTGTTCTTTCATTTTTCCTGCTCCTTATTTAGCTGGTTACACCGTCAGAAATTTGTTTGTACTGCACTGGAAACTTTGCTTTTAGAAAATTCATTTGCGCCTTTGGAATACCATTTTTTTGCCACTGGGACACCGCCCCTCTTGTGATTCCGCAAATACTTGCAACCACCGAAACGCCTCCCAATTCTTTAATGAATTGAACTTGTTGGTCTGTTGTCATTTTTTGTCCTTTTTTTAAAGTTTAGTGAACTATATAATCCTAAACTTGTCTAGTCAAGCATACTAAACGATAAATAGTTTAGAATTCTAAATAAACGTTGTTTTTACTAAGTATTTTTTAGCTGGGATTTTTAGCGATGGACTTGAAAGGCAGACTTCAAGAATTGATGGATGAATATGGACTAATTACCCAACAGGACTTAGCAGACTTCGCAGGAGTCTCAAAAGGTCTTGTTGGGCAGTGGTTCAATGGTCAGACTGGCTTAGGCAAAAAACCACTCTTAGCATTTGAGAAAAAGACAAACTTTTCTACACGATGGCTTGCAGACGGCTTAGGTGATAAGTACAGAAAAGACTCAGGAATGTATAGAGAGGTTAATTTTTCAGACGGCCTTGCTGACGACCGTGTACGCTTTGAGCGGTTGGACGTGGTTGCCGCGCTTGGAGACGGCTACATCAACAACGAAGCAGTGGAGGTGGTCGATTTCGTCCATGTCGATAAGGCGTGGGCGCGCGAAAAACTCGGCGGCAACCTCTCCCGTATCCAAGTCATCACGGCACGCGGCGATTCCATGCAAGGCACCATCGAGGACGGAGACGTGCTGTTTGTCGATACCTCCGTCCACTCATTCGAAGGAGAAGGCATTTACCTCCTATCCTTCGCAGACGGCCTAAAAGCCAAACGCCTGCAAGCCTCCGTCGGCGGCGGCCTGCTCGTCATCAGCGACAACCCGTTATACAGAACGGAAACCATCGAAGGCGATGGACTGGAAAAATTAACCATCTGCGGCAAAGTGCGCGGCGCATGGCATTTGTCGGGATTTTGATTTGAATTTTGAGAAGCGGCTCAGCACACAGTAAGCTTTAGAATGTGCGGCCGCTTGATTTTGGAATATTTAGTTTTAAAAAGGGGAAGTTATGAATGAGGAAATGTCTGATTTAGTAGCCGTCTTCATCTTGAGCATGAGTACGTTTTACGCCGTGTGGCTGTCACTGGAGTTTTCCCACAAAAGTAAATTGCACCTACTCTGGACGATTCCAGTCGGCTTTTTCGGCTGCTTTGCCTCCATGGCGATATGCTCGCTCGCAGTCAGCCAGTCTGATGACTTTTTATTTATAGCGACAGTTTGCGCGGTATTTCTACCGTTTCCGATTTGGCGGATAAGTAAACGCAGAAAAAATGCAGTATTGCCGAAAGAGCAATCCGCCCCAAAAGAGGCACTCACGCCGTCATCGCTGTTTGAATCGCTCAAGAATATTAAAAGCAATACCGAATTACAGATGGCCTTATCAAAGAAAAAAAAAGGCAGCGATTTACCGCCGCCCGAAGCCAGCGGATCTAAATATATAAATCCCAATCATCCTAATTTAAAACAGCATTACGAACCTTTTGTCGGTTGGCGAAGCGATTTAAAAAAAGAAATGGGCGGCTCCCATGATTTTACCAGCAACAACGAGCTTCCAATTGGCCTAAACTTTGGCGATAAGGTCTCTTTCTTCTATACCAACGCACAAGGCGAATCAAGCACCCGACACTTCGTCATCCATAATTTTGACGGCCTCTACTTAGAAGGCAGGGACTTGGATAAGCGCGATAGTCGAACTTTCCGTATAGACCGCATTACCGGCGGCATTGTCAAAATAAGTACCGGCGAAGTGTTTTATTTATAAGAATTTGCTACCGTTGGATTTTTTTGGTACTTAGAGGATCTTGTTTTTAAAGGGATATAGTGAGAAATGAAAAGGCTAAATGAGAAAAGGCGGCTATACCTGATGCGCTGTTCGCGCTATCAGCTTAAGAAGCTGCGGAATATTGTCAAAAAACAGAAACGGTTTATCGACTGGTTTAGCCTGCCCGTTCCTGAACAAGTTGGATTACACCCCAACTATGTCAAATTACTGACTAGTTTTGTTGAGCGGTTGTATGAAAAGGTTGAAAATGGATGCTCACGTATTCGTCTTGATTTTTCAAAAACGGAAAAGATGTATTCTGACGGCACGCTCTATCTGACAGCCTGTCTAACTGACTTAGTAGAACGTTTCCCAAATTGCCACTTCTCTATGGTAACACCATCTGAAACAAGGGTGGAGCAGGTGCTTTATCAGGTTGGCATTGCTAAACTTTTGGGAAGAATGAAAAGTTTTGACTCTTCCGCTTTTCATCATTCTGTGCGCCATTGGCATGTGGCACACGGCTATGATGTCAATCTTGAGAATGCGGAAAATATTTTTGATTCCTTTCAGGGCAGATTGACACCTGAACTTAGTCGGTCGATTTATGCCGGCGTGTCTGAAGCTATGACAAATTGTATGCATCATGCTTATGAGGGAGAGAATCTGCCTGATGCTTGCCGTAAGTGGTGGATGTTTTCGCGCGAAGATGCGACAAGCGGGCGATTACAGGTTGTTTTCTGCGACTTGGGTATTGGTATTCCAAAATCCCTATTCCGTGAGTCTGAGAAGGTCAAGGATGATTGGCTTGATAACTTGAAAAAATGGATTGCTAGTCATATTGCTTCGGGAAAAGCGGATGATGATGCTCTGAAAATTAGGGCAGCCATCGAAATTGGACGGACACGGACGAAACTGCAACATCGAGGTAAGGGCTTGAAACAGATGGTTTCAACCCTTGACCAAATCGGCGATGGTGACGCGACGGTTGAAATTATCAGCGGCAACGGCATGTACAGGCATCGTTCACGAAATAAGAAAGTTGTTGAAAAGGGTTTGCCTTTATCAGACAATAGAAAGACTGCTATACGCGGCACGTTGATACATTGGTCTGTTCCGTTGCCGAAACGTGAGGCTGAATAATGAAAGATTCTACAATGACTATCCGTATTGCTTCTGATTTTTCCCGTTTTCCTGCCGGACGGTATACTACTGACGGCCCTTATTCGGGACAGGGCTTCTTGGAAAAAAAATTGATTCCTGCGCTACAAGAAAGTGGAAGCGTTAAAATTGTATTGGATGGAACAATGGGCTACGGCTCTTCTTTTTTAGAGGAGGCTTTCGGCGGCTTGGTTCGTCTGAAGCAGTGGCCGCTGTCTGTGCTGCTGAATAAAATCGAGTTTGTATCAGACGATGAACCTGATTTGGTCGATGAAATTCGCGGCTATATGAGGGACGCGGCAAATGAATAACCAGCCACATTGGTTTTATTTTTATATCATGCCTTTAATGCCGACCGTGCTTACCATAGCCGGTTGGTTTTTTATTAATCATCGAGAAAAAAGTAAACGCCGCCTTGAGAGAAAAGACAGGCGTATTGATGCGGCTTTGACTTTGTTGGAAAAAATTGAGGTTGATGCACTGCGTTATTATGCTGTCGATGATGCGGATAATGTACTGGCAAATGCCATTAAGCATAATTTGAAGTGGCTGGCGAAATTGTGTGCGCGGATTAATGGCAATTTGAAGGTTACGGAATTGCGAACAGTAACGACTGGCGGTGATTTTCAGTCAAAAAAACGGATGTTGCTGAAGCCTGACCATGAGAAATTTATCCAAATCCGTGAGGCTGTATTCAGACTTAGGGATGAACTGGAAGGATGTCATGATGATTAAATAAAAGCCGTCTAAAAATGGACGGCTTTTTTGCTAATATTTTATTTTGAGCATGGCTTGATAATTGGCGAGTTCGCGCTCAGCATGATCAAATGCTTCCATATCGGCGGCTTCGCTTGCCTCACGGCTTTTTGCCTTCCAATATTCTATTTTCTTCTTTATCCATTCGTATGGATTGTGAGTATTAGCTTCCATTTTTTATTATCTCCGTTGTCTCCCCGGTGGTCGGGAATGTGGTGGCGGTTACTTCGCCGTCATAGAGGGTGATATCGAAATCTATCAGGCTCTCAAGTCTTATTTTGCTGATTAATCCGCCGCTGTCAAGCGTATGGGATACTTCAACGCCTACCCACGACTCTGCATCTATCTCGGATTTAAAGCCTGAAAGCGTTACAGGACTTTCAGGGGCAATATCCGGACGACCGACGGCCATTGTCATTTCAAACTCCATTGCACCACGTTTTAACTTGCGATAGGCGGCGCGCGCTCCATTGGCGGCAGTGGCGGCGGATTGGTATGTATGGCGCAGGGTTTTGATTTTATGAGACGATGTATCTATTTTTTTCGTCTCTACGACATTTTTTGTTGTTGTCTTGTGGGTTTTGCCGTCTTTGCGCTTGGTCTTGTATTTCTTTGTCGTGGTAACGGTTTTTTTAATTGGGTCGTAATTTCCCTCCGCGATGACAACCTCTTGCTTCTTGCCTGTCTTTTTATCGATATAGTAGGCGCGCACGGCGTTGTAGCTTTCTGTCGATGAGTAGCGGAAATTGAAGCTGTCGCCGTCATTACGGGTCAGGGCAATGGTCGGCAGCTTATCGCCGCTGGCATTAGTCGCTTCGCCCGCGCTGACGAAGAGTAGGCGGCCGCCTTTTACTGTGGCAACTGCATCATACCGCTGGGCAAGTCGGGCTATAAACGCTGCATCGGATTCGTTGCTTTGGTCGATATGGTCTATCATCTCCTTTTCATAGGCTTTACCGATAATCGGCTCATATCCGTGCTTTTGGGCTATTTCTCCGATGATGTCTTTCAACTGCTTTTTATGCCAGCTTTTCTCAACGGATTCTGCAAATTTGTCGGATATATCGGCGGATTGGGCAGTGATACTGATGGTATCAGGTGCGCCGCTCCATGATACTTCGGTAATCTTGTATTTCCCTTTATCTACCACGCCTGTTTCCATGTAGCCGATGGCCAGTGTGATTTCGGCAGCCTTGGGCGGCAAAGACAAAAGGCCGTCTGAATCATCAAGCGTAATGGTCAATTCATCCGCCTCAAATCCGCGTTTATCCGTTAGGCTGATGCTGCTAATGCGGCTGACGGCATTTGTCCCAAACGGCTTGCCGTTAATCGTCAACATGGCAACCGGTGTTAGATGGTTGCCGCCCGTATCGGTCAAAGCTGAAAACACTTTGGCGGCGGCATTTTTAATTTGCTTACCCAATCCTGCAATCATTACAACCCCACCATTTGACGTACGGTTGACACGGCGGCGGTCAAAGCTGCACCATACATCCCCATCGGGGAATCCGACACTTTCTTCAGCTCCATACTAAAGCTGATGGCGCGCGCTTTGCCATCCCACATCAATTCTTTCCGACCTTCCTTAATGGATGTAATGACGTATGCGCCCAAGATATCGCCATTACCCATAATCAGGTTGTACGGCTTCCCTTCATTTGCCATCATCCGCAACAGGGCTAATGATGTATCGCCTCCCGTGATTTCTGGGCGCAACTCTGCCGTAATACTGATCGTCTCATTTTCCGGTCCGGTATATTGCACCGGAGACAGACCGCCTCCTACGGTATTTTGCGTAGGATGCCGCCATGAATAGCTGCGGTCATACCCCTGAAACGGAACAGTCACCGTATGGAAAACAAAAAAACCTAAAGCAGCTAAAGCCATCATTAATCCTTATCTGCGAACATTGAACGGGCGCGGCGCGCCTGATTACGGGCTACCTGCTCAATTTGCCGCGCGACTTCTTTTGCGATATCGACGGGCGAACTATTGCCGCCATTGATGTTGATGGAGATATTCATCGGCATAGCACCGCCGCCTGAACGGTTGAATCCGTCAGGCACTGCGACCGCTCCAACTAAAGACGGAGTAGGGCGGCCATTTTCAGACGGCCTTGCCAGTCCACTGGCCGAACCGCGTACAAATGACTGTAAAGAACCCATCTTCCCTCGCCCCCAATTGAGCGCAGCCATACCGCCACGGCGCAAGGCATCAACAATGCGCCATCCGCCAAAACGGGATACATCGTTTTGACTAAAAACAACCTCCCCCTTATGCACAATACCGGCTGCTTCATTACTACGGCCTGCGCCCGTATAACCACCGACAGAGAATCCTCTGTTTGGTACGCCGACACTGGCAGGCGTGGCACCGCCGCCTGAAATTGCACGCCTTACCCACTCCACAGCGGACCTTGCCGCTGCTTTCAATCGATCGAAATTGGCAATCAATCCAGCAATCACGCCAATTGGTCCAGTAAATGCGGCAATCAATGGATTTTGGCGGAAAACGTTTTTCAGCCAGTTCCAACCGGCAGTAAGTCCAGCTTTCAGCCTGTCAAAATTGGCAATCAGCCCGACAATTGCACCTATCGGCCCAGTAAAGGCCGCCAACAGCGGATTTTGGCGGAAAACGTTTTTCAGCCAATTCCACCCTGCAATCAGTGCGGCTTTTACCTTATCCCAGTTTGCCCATAATAGAATCAATGCACCAACCGCCAATGTCACGAACAGTACAATCGGGTTGGCCATCATTGCGGCGCGCAAGATCATCAAACCACTTTTCAGCATACCAAATGCGCTTAAAGCAGACGAACCAAGCGACAGAATGGCAAATTTAGCCATGACCATAGGTACCAACAGGGTAGACACAACCAAAGCCAAACCGCTCAAACCAACCAGCAGCATACTGCCCACAGCGACTACTTTCATAATACCGGCTGCAAGCTGAGGATTTGCGGCCGTCCATTGCGTAATTGCATTGAGCCAGCCACCAACAGTCGTCATCAGTCCTGACAACATACCGAATAATGCCTGTCCTGCGCCTGATTCTGCATTGAACAGCTGGTTCTTAAACACCTGCCATTTTGACGACATTGCACCCATACGGGTCTCAAACTCGCGCGCCATCGATCCGATGGCATCTTGCGAATTTGCCAGCTCCATTTGTCGCCGCCATTCTTCGGTATTACTGATTAAGCCTGCGAACACTTTGTTATATTCGCCGCCTGCCAATCCTTTTAAAATGCCTGCCTGCTCTTCTTTAGGCATTTTTTTTACTGCTTCGACAATCTGCATTACCGTTGCATTTGCATCTTCAACCATGCCTTTTTGTACGGTTTTTGCATCAAGCCCAATATCTTTCAAAGCTTCTCTTACCGGCTTCATATCCGGAGCGGTAGACAATCGGGTAAACAGTGCCGATACCGCGCCGGCGGCTGTTGAGTCATCAACGCCTTGAGAGAGCAGGGTAGAGCCTAATGCCGCTACGTTTTTCTCGCTGATTTTTGCCAGCCCCATTGAGCCGCTGACACGGTTCATATAGTCGATAATGGCTGCGCCGCTTGAAATCGCGTTGTCATCTAAGTAGTTGATAACATCGGCAAGGTCACGCCCTTGTTCAGCCGTCAGCTTAAAGTTGGCATTGATGCGCCCCAAGTTTTCAGCTAGACCGCCCATATCCTCTGCATCAAACGCCGTGGCGGCAGCAGCAGCGGTTTTGACATATTGAGCCAGCTCTTCGCGCGGCACATTCATGCGCGCGCCGGCCTCATACATCTCCATGATTTGAGTTGTCGCTACTGGCAACTCATTGCTCAAGCCCTGAATCTCGGTTCGGATTTTGGCGATTTCCGCGTGATTTAAGCTGTTATCCGCATTCTTCAATCCTTGCACTTGGCGGATCACACCCAGCATGGCATCTTCTTCGCTCATGCCTGCGCTGACTGCTTTTGCAGTCAACCCACCCAATGCCACGCCGCCCGCCATGCCTTTTGCTGCCATCCCCTGAATACGCCCTGCCATATCACTGGCATTACTAATGGCATTTTTTCTGTTGGCTATACGCTCTGCGGCCGCCTTTTGCTTATCCATCTTGGCGGTGGCTGCTTCTGTGCGCCGATCAAGCTCATGCTGAGCGGCGGCGGCATCACGGGCTTTTATTTTATGTTCTGACAGTTTTTTATTAAGTACCTCAAGGCTTTCTGTTTGCTTTTTTTGCTTCTCATTCAGCCTTTCACGGACAGATGCCAACCGTTCCATTTCGGCAGTTTGTGCTTTACTTGCGGTGCCGTTTTTTTTGATTTCCGCGTTTAATGCACTGACCGCTTTACGGTTTTCATTCATCTCGCGCGTGGTTTCACGGATTTTTGCGTCCAATCTTACGCGGTCTTCCACCAGCTTCTGAGCACGGCTAAGAGCCTTCAACTCTTCACTGGTTTTTGTCAGCTCTTTTGACAGACCACTTGCCGATGCTTTGATGCGCCCCAATGCACCGCTGGCCTTGTCATGAGCATCCATCAGAATTTTGACAACAAGGTTTTTACTCATCCGAATCTGCCTTATTGATTAAAATTGCCCGATTCGTCCAACGGATTAAATCGGGCAAGTTCAAGTCATACCAACCGGCCACACCGCCGCCAAATATGGCGGCACACTGGGCGATACAGTCGTCAATTGCGTTGTAATATTTTAAAGGTTGCTCATCATCATCAACGAGCAGCTCATAAATGCTTATTCGATCGGCGACACATCTTGCAAAGTCTTCGCCTCTGATTCGGATTCCGACAGGTAGCCCAGCTCTTTCAAATCCGCCATCATCTCCGTTCGGGCTTTCGGGGCGGCTGAAAAAAAATTTAAGGCAACGTTTATCAGCTGAGTATCCGACATTTTCAGCTTGAGATAGTCCAACTTAGTCAGCTTAGGCTCGGTAATGCGACCCACTAGCATACGCACTTGCTCTGTGTGCTTATGCTGTAAAAGGTCTTGCAGCAAGCCTTCCATATGGCGTGCAGTCGGCTCAATCATTTTGTATGTTTTACCGTTACTCAGGGTAATCTCGATGGTTTCTTCATCAATAATTTTGATGTTCTGCTCAGTCATTTTATTTCCTTTAGGCCGCCTGATTTTTTCAGACGGCCTTTAATTTACAAGCCCAAATTTTTACGCATACCGGCGAAGTAATCGCGACCGTTAATGATACATTTCAGATTCATCACATCAATCTCAATAATATCTTCGCCGTTTACCGATTCTTTCCAATACGTTAAGACATACTTAAACGTATGTTCCCCACCTTCGCCTGCTTTATCTTCGCTGGGTTCTACTTCCACAATGCGGCCGCGAAATTCGCCATACAGCATTTGGTGTTCTTCTTCGTCTTCTTTATGCAGGCTGCCTTGGTAGCGGACAAGATTGCCGCCAATTTTATGAGAAATAGATTTAAACAGCTCGACATCATAACCTTTAGACACCAATTCCAATTCCAGCTTCTCTACGCCATGAATAGCGGAAAGCTCAAAAGGAACGCCACCCGGTGTATAGTCTTCGGTTTTGAATTTTAGAGCAGGGCGTTTAACCGTCATGGTTACGCCATGTTTATTGAGGCCGTCTGTAAAAACGTTGAAGCTTTTGAGTAAACGCGGTAACTGCATATTTTTTTAACCTTTATACGGTAGTCGGTTTCATGTTGCTGGCAAACTCGATAACCTTATCTGTCAGATTGACAATAAATTTATCGCTCACATACTGATTCAACTCAATATTTTCCAGCGGCGGTGGCACGGTAAATTCGTAGTCGAATGCGAAAATACCGCTTGATACACGAGCCGTGCTGACTTTTTGACGGTCAATGCGTACCTCGGCACCAAGCAACCAGCCTTTAGCAACATATTCGCTCAGCTTGGCATTGATACTCATCAAAATATCAATCATTAAGCTTGGATGCATTGGCTTATCCATTGCCCACAAGAAACTTGTGGCGATGGTTTCTTTAATTAGGTTTGACATACGCACGGTAGGCTCGAACGCCCAAACAGGATCTTCGGAACAAGTGCGGTTACCCCATACACGATAGCCGTTCTCACGAATCAATACGGTGACATCGGCGTTGTTGATGGTGTTTGCCTCACTATTTTTATCCAGCAAGCCGAAAGAGCGCGGATTTGAGAGGCCGCTCACACCTAAAATCTCAGTATTTGAGATAGATTTATGAGGACCAATAGAATCATCCAATCGCGCACGCGCACCAAGAATACGACCGATAGTAGCGGCCTTGCCGGTGGTTTCATCGGCATCATTGAAGCTTGTAAAATCACCATCAACCAACATAAGGAAACGAGAACCAAAGTTTTTGCGGTATGTTTTAACTTCTTCCAAGTCATCCGCAGTAGCGCACGATGCGTACACAAATGCACCCAGTGCCTCAGCCACTGCGACCATCTCGGTAGTCACATCCTGTACGTCCAATTCAGGCGCGCCGATAATATTTGGGCGAAAGCCTGTAACAGCCGCAGCTTTACGCAAAGCTTTCACACCTGCAATAACGTTGGCTTTTTGAGCTTCTGCCTCGCTATTTGATGATACGCGGACAACAATTACACGCGCATCTGCTTGGTCTAAGATGCCATCGAGTACCTTGTACAACGTACCGGTCTTACCTGCCTTATCGATTACAGCGGCAACAGATGTAGTAAACACTGGCTTATCGAGAGGGAATACATTTTCATCTGCATCATCCGCAATGGCGACAATGCCAATGATATTACTGGTAACATCGGCAATAGGGCGCAAACCCTTTGTGTATTCATTGGCGGTTACGCCGTGCATACGGTTTACTTGAGACATAGGACAACCTTTTAAAATTTCATAAAATTCAACACTTTTTACCGCTTTTTCTCTGCCTTTTCATCATCATCAGAATCTAATCGTGCTTTTTAGGTATCTGCCATCTCTTCAACATAGAGATACACCGAATACTCCACATCAATTTTTTCTTTTGCCATATTCGAGCGGACAAAAACACCTCTACTTGTTTTAGCAGATAAGTTGAGCGTCAAAAACAATACCGGCAAGCGTTTTAAATGCTCCAATTGAATATGAATCTTCGGATCTGTGTATTCCTGAGAAAAAGAGACCTCTGCCCATGTATAACCGCCATCCGCCCAAATGGCTTGAGGCAAGTGAATTTTTTCACGCTTTGGCTTTTTCAACAGAGCGCGCAGAGCCGCAACTTCTGATGCTGTTTCGCTCTGCTGGCGAACAATACCCTCCATCTCGGCTACTTTGGCGCGCAACGATTCAAGTGCAGTAGGATTCGCTGATTCCGCCGCTGCACGTTTTGCCTCTTCTAATTTAGGCAATATAGAACTGATTTGATTGTTGATTTCCTCAATCTCAGCAGATTCCTCTGCCTGATTGACGGCTTGCCGCAGCCCGTCAAGCTGCTGCTTCAAGGCAATTACTTCTTTATTCGACTGCACCGCCCGATTCACTGCTTCCTCAAGTTTTAGCCGCTGAGCTGCCAAATCTTGAGCAACATTAGATAATTGACCCTGCGCATTCTCCAAGTCAGTCAATCGCTGCGCCAGCGTGCCGGCTGATGCAATTGCCGCCTGTGCCAAATCAAGGCGTTCTGATAAGGCTGCGATCTCTTCTGACTCTTCGGCAGCTTTGACTTCCCCTCTCAATGCCTCAATTTCCGCTTCTAAACGTGCAATCACATTGCGATCAAGCAGCTCTGAATTCGCGGTATGAATAACAACCAATTCCGGTGCAACTGCAATTTCGACAGTTTCATCATGCAGCAGGCCGTCTGAACCTTCGCCAGCCGATAATTTACCGATTGACGGCGTGACGTGTATTTTCCCGCGCAAATATGTTTTTACAACATCGCCAAAAGCGGCGCGAAAATCATAATCAGCCACCACCCAATCAAATGTTGCAGTTTGCGCCGCAGAAAAATCAATCACTACACCACGCTCAGTAATCGCCACAGATGGCGATATTTTGCTGCCTTCCACTGTCATTACGGTGAATAACAGATTTGCTTTTGACAAGTCCAATGGGGAGCCGCCCGAAGATAAATCCAAGCGGAATCGATGAGTATCGCCTTGATAGATATGTAGGTCTTTATTTTGCATAGCCTGAACCGTAACGATTGGCAATCATAGTCGGGGTAAATAGATGAGGATTACTGAACCCCAACGCGTGCGCACACCATTCTGAGCAGAACCATTTGTTTTTTGATTGCTGAATTTTCAACCGGCGGAAAATTGATTTCGTACACAGCACACCTTTTAGGTCGTACTTTGCGCCTTTAGTATCACGCCATAGCTTCATCGTTTTCCCATAGTTCAGATTAGGCTTTGGCAGCTCAATCAAATCCCATTTGTCAGACGGTAACTCCATACGTTTACAACGGACACCACCATCGCGGAAAGATGAGGAATAGCAGTCAAACTGTCCGTCAGGCATCTGAATAGCGATTTCACAATGAGAATACTCGCCGCGTGTTGCCTTTCGGATCCCCCAGTCAATGAAGCAATAAATCAGGTCTTTGGGCGATTTGATTTGTTTTCGGCCTTTGTACAATGCCAAATAAACTTTACTCATTCAGACGGCCTCCGGCAGCTTAAACTCGATTTTGATTTTGTCTAAGGCTGATTTGGTTTTGGCAGCCTCGATTTGGTCTTGGATTGCTTGACGTTGACCGGCAACAATGGCAGACAGGGCGGAATATGCCAGGGATTTTTTTAGAGCGGCCGCTTTGAGCTTGTCTTTGTCCAAGCCGCGCGCGGCTGCAATGCCGTCTAGGATTGGGGTAGCGGCTGATTTATCGGCCGCCCACGCCTGCGCCTCGGTTGACTGGAGCGGCCATGTCGCCAACTCGAAATCGGGGACTTGGCTCGCTCCGGAGTGGGCGTCAACAAAGTTTTGGGCGGCGGCGTTGAGTTTTGTCAGCAGATCGGCTTTTAAATCTGCCAGATTTGCCGTTTCCAATGGGGTCAGGCTGACACGGTCAGGTAGACTGCCGATTTCTTTCCATACTTGCGCGCCGTCTTTGCTAAAGACGACCGCGCCGCGATAATCTGGGAGTACTTCCCAGCTCTCGCCCGTCCATCTTGCCGCTTGGTTTTCTTGCAGCGGCGGCACTTCGGCTTCGATACTTTGACGGCCGTCGTCAAAATATTGCTCTTCCACAAAAAGGCCGTCTGAATCAATTACGCATCTTGTCATTTTTTAATTCCTTGTTTTCGTTTTCCAATTTTTCAACTTTCTCAGCCAACTCTTGGATGGCTTTTGCCAAAACTGGGATAAAAGTTTCATATTCAATGGTGTAGGTGTCGTTTTTGATATTGACCATAGGCAGGCGGCCGTATTCTTGCTCCAGCGCGGCGATGTCCTGGGCAATAAACCAATGCTGGAGCCGTTCTTCTTTATGGCTGCCGTCTTTGGTTGGGTTCTTCCACCATTCGCGCACTTTGGCGGCGCGCTCTTCTTCTGGCAGGTCTTGGAAAAGCTCATCAACGTAGGCATCACGGCGGTCGTAGTAGCCTGTGACCGGCTTCAGTTTCATGACAAATTGCAGGCCGTCTGAAAGCGGTTTGATGTCGGTTTTATCGCGGCCGTCGGAGCGGATGTTGACGGCGGTGGGCGCGTATAAAGTTTGCCCCTGTGTGCCGATTTGGATCTCGTTGTCTCCGTTGATGCGCGCGCCGTAGCCGATAGCGATGGAGTTTGTGATTTTGTTTTTTAAAATATCGCCTTGAACATTTCGATATCCGGCACTATCGCCGATGGCAACGCATTTCTCACTACTCGCTGTCGGCATCGTCCAATACCCGATGGCGGTCGTTGATATATGACCACCAGTCCGCAATGATGATGCCCCAATGGCGGTTGATTTTTGATAATTTTCTCCCGATAACGCAGCATCGGCGCCGATGATGGTCGAATAACCTGCCGTTAAAGCCTTATTCATCGCGTTCGCGCCGATGACTGTCAGCTCTTCGTTTAGGGTTGCTGATGAGGTATCAGAAAAAACGAACTTCAATTCGGCAGAGCCGGAGGCTGTCAGCTCTTTTGAGCTATTAACTGTCAGATTATTGCCGCTAACCGATACTACTTTCACGGGGATAACGTCGTTTTGTAAGGTCTGCGCTGTGCCTGATGTCAGGCGGATGCCTACCCAATAATTAACCTTAGCCCCTCGAATATTATTAAATGTCAAAGTAATAGTATTCGCCGATTGTGTGTAGCTGCCTGTTTCTGTGCCTGTCCAGACAACATTTCCGCCGTTTGGGGCGCGGTTTTTTTCGAGGCTTTCCATTGCGTTCGCGCCGATAACGGTCAGTTTCTCGGCGGTTTTGGTATTTCTTGCGGCGTTGCCGCCGATTGCGGTTTGAGCGGCGCGGCCTTGATATGTTTGCAAGACGGCCTCGCCGATTGCGATTGTTCTCGATGTTGGAGACGGCCAGAAAACTTCGATGTCGCCAGTCAAACCGACAGGAGCCGTTCCTGCCATCGCGCCTGCGCCAAGCGCAATATTTGATGAGCCTTCGCCCAAGCCTTGCCCGGCGTTTCGTCCGATGGAAACATTAGAAAAACCGCTTGTAATTCCTCGGCCAGCATTGCCGCCGATGCCGATGTTTCGTGTTCCTGCCATTTTTGACTGGTCGTACCATTCTGTTTCGGCTTGCACGTTGATCAGGCTGTCTGCGCCGATGGCGATGTTGTCTCGGCTGATGCGCGAAAAGCCCTGCGCGCGGTCGCCGATGGCGATGCCGGAAACGCATTTCTCGGTTTTTGCCATCGCGCCCTCGCCAATGACGATGATTCCTGCGCCTGTCCATTCGTTAGATTTTAGATTTGCGGCCGCGCCTGTGCCGCTAATAAATCGCCCGATGCCGCTGCGGATTGGCTGATATGGCATATCGACGGTCGCGCCGTTGACGGTAAATTGGCCGTTTCCGTATTTGTTTTTTGTTTGATATTTTTTATTTGTATCGATTTTTAAGCCTAAGCAATCAACAAACACGCCCAACGCTGCGCGCTCGGCGGCCTCGATGGTCTCGGCTGCGTTGTTTTTTGATTCGGCAAAGCCAAAATCGCGAATGCTCAAGGTGGTGTATTGGCGCAGCCAGCGTGTGCCTGATTCGCCGACGATGACTGTGGCGGCGTTGTCTGTGGCGGCGTTGTCTGTTAATGCTTGGTTGTCCGATTTGACAAACACGCCGCCGCCGCCAGCGATGCCCTCGTGATAGTTTTCGACGATGACGACGGATGCGCCCGGCTTATTAAATTCGCGCAGGGCGGCAATGCTTGGGACGCGGTAGGTAACGTTGCTGAATTTTTTATTTACGGTTTGCTCAACAAATTCGCGCGTTGCCAAAACGACAGCCGGGTCAACTTTTAACGCAACTGCACCAGTATTATCGACCTGAATAATCATACGAACGACTTGCTGACTTGCTGTCCCACTATTTGCGCGCGGCTTGTAGTTGTCAGGTAAATTACCAACAGCAATCAATGTACCATCGGCTGCAAACAAACCCACTTCACGAATTGTGAAATCTCCTTCTTCTTCAGGAATCAGCAATTCTGCAATAATTTGATTTCGGTTGTTTTCATCAATCTGTAACAGGTTGACGTTTGCCCGATAAACTTCGCGCTTAAGCGATACCATATCGGTTGACGGTGTAACTGCTTTACCGCCGCCGTCCCCCACAGCCATATGCGTTAATCCGACAACCGTACCTAATGCCGTTGCCTTTGCAATACGCTCCGTACCTGCTGAGGTAACAATGGTGTAATACTGTTGATTCATGCTATACCTTTGGATTGATTGTAATAATTTCGACTCGCTGAGCGGCGGCAGAAACCTGACCGGCTGGAGGCATTGAAATAATTGGCTTGATATATGGATAAATGGTGACGATATCGGCGCGCAATGTAGCTGCCGACGTATTCAGACGGCCTCGAGTGATGACACCAACCGTTAAACCGCTGATGTGGCGTGATACAGGCTTTGTTTCCGAAAACAACCGTACAAGCTCTTTAAATTCGACTTCGCCAATGACGGCGTTTTCAGACAATACTGTGATGCCGAATGTACCCGGCACGCCTTGAGGATTAGCCTGCCACCATTCGGTAATTTTTATTTTCAGGCCGAAAATTGAGGCGACACGCTCAAGCGCGGAAATCGTGCCTTTATGCTTATGGTTGTAATACGCGGCAGCAACCACATCGCGCTTCACTTGCTCAGGCCATTCATCTGACCAATAATCCACGCTTCTTGCCCAAGCCAAGTAGGGCAGCAGATGTAAAGGGCAGGTCTGCGGATTCCACAGGTCACGAATAGGATGAGGGATAGGGTAAATTTGTGAGCGCGAGAGTTTATGCTCCAGCTCAGTTTTACTTGATGGCTGGGCAGTATTTTGATGGTATTGCCATTTAAAATTACTCATTCCAACCGCCCCAATTCACGGTAATACCTACACAACGGGCTGCCTGAGTGGGCGATACAGCAATATTTGCTACTGGCTGAGCAATGGCAACGTCTTGCACGCCTTCAACGCGCAAAGCCTTGTAAATCATAGAGAGTGATACATCTCGACCGATTAAAAAGTTTTCCTCAACTGCTTTTTTCAAAGCTGCTTCCGCTTCTGTCAAAATCGGCACATAGTCTGGAGTGGCATACATTTTTAGCGTTGCCTCAACTCGATACTCCAGTACCTCTGCGGCTTTAACTTCTACACGATCTGCAACAGGTCGGCGGTTTTTAGCGTTCACCGCCTCTGATACTTTATCCAATACCACTTTCTCAACTACACCTGTTTCGGCATGGCCTAAAACGGTCACTACAACATGAGCAGGGGATGGACTGACGGCGGATACATCTTTAATTGAGCCATCGGCACGGCGCGCTAAATTTATATAGGCAGCTTCAGGACCGGCAGTCGATAAAACCTCAAATGCCTCTTGTACGCGGCGGCGCAAGGCTTCGTCCGACTCTAAAATCTCTTCTTTAGGAGGATTAACGGTATCGTCAGCAGCCTGTATTACCAAGCGTTCAATATCGTAGTTTGCCGCAATCTGGTCTAAATCTGCCCCTTTGGCATAGGCCAGCATTAAAGACTGAGCCGATTCATTCAACTCCTGTCTAAACAACAATTCTGCGTACGCACACTCTTCCAAAAGCTTTGTTACCGGCTCGGATTCCAAAGCCAATACCGTGCGCCAATATTCCTGCTCTTCAGATGGATATTCATTGATAAACCGTTCTTTTCGTGCAGCCAAAATCGCCTCATAGTCAAGCTGCTTCACTACTTCAGGAGGGGGGATTTTTGATAAGTCGGTAATCTTTGCCATTTAAATATCTGCAATCTCAAATGTTTCTTTTACACCGCTCGATACGATGACGGTTTCCAGCCATATTTTCAGACGGCCTTCCGCCGCACTTTCTGCATCAAAGCGGACAGCTTCGATTTTTACGCGCGGCTCCCACGCTGCAAGCGCAGAAACAACCGCCTGCTGACAAGCCAGTACAACCGGCGGAATCAGCGGCATATCAATTAAATATGGCAATATTGAGCCGTAGTCTTCGCGCATAATACGGCTGCCAATACGGGTGAATAGGATGTTTTTAATACTCTGAGCAATATGATCCTTAAGAGGCATTCCTTGACCAGTTTCGGCATTTGTCATTTGTTTGGTTTCCCTGTATTACCGCCTGATGTCAGGTCAGGATGATTGTGATCGTCAAGCTGAACGCCATTGCTTACAACCTTGCCTTCATTGTTAAATTCGCCAATATGATTGAAACTGCCCTCAATAGTTGTTCCGCTTCCACCGCTACCGCTCATACCGCCGCTGTATGTCAGCAACCCATGCACGTGGAGCTGACCTTTTACCTCTGTCATTGGTGTATCAATAGTGACTTGAACAGATGCCTCAACATCTGCCGTCTTGATACCTTCTGCTTTAAGTGCGCCTGATTGATGGTCATATTTTATTTTTGCGCCATCTGGAAATTTAATAACAGTCTCATTAGGGCTTGATGACGGGGACGGGAATGAATCCGATGCGATACCCACCATGACAAACCCATTCTCTGTCTCTCCACTAGGGCTAAATACCACGCCCATTTCTCCGACAGATGGCAAACGCCAGACGGATACACCACCGGCGGCAGGGACAAAATATTGCAACCAATCTGTCGTCAATCCTCCATGCTTCATACGAATACGGTTTTTATTCGGATCGACTTCTGCTACCGTGCCAATTTTGATTAAATTCTCGATTTGGCGTTGTGTCATAAAATTACCTTATCTCCGACACGGCATTTTTCTGCTGCTTCTCTTGTCTTAAATTCAATTCTTCTTTCGCCACAAGGTCCGCTGTCATAGGCAACTAGTACGCGGCGATAATACAGACCGCAGAAAAACAATGGGCGGCTTAAAATTTGTACAATTCGTGCTTCCAGCAAAATAAAGTCCTTATATTGATTGAGCCGCCGACTGGGGACGGCAGACGGCGGCTCGGTGCCGTCTTTCCGGCTGTCAGGAGCTAAATGGCAAAATGGCTTAATCGAGTGGCTATTATTTCTCCATGCGCTTTTCATGTAAATTTGATTGATTCTTTAGTGTGATTTTAAGATTTCAGCGCGAAATAAAAGGCCGCCTGATTTCAGACGGCCTTATTTTTTAGTTTAAATTCCCTTTGCTACGGATTTAATAATCTCAGTCTCAATGTAAGATAAATCCGAATCAGACAATCCTACCAATTCACGGCTTGTCAGATTTTTACGGCTGTCACCGTAATGGTGTTCGGCAGCAATCTTCGCAGGAGTACCACCTAAAAAACCAATAACTGCCTCATTGGAAGTGTTCTTGCTACGCAGGTATTTAGGGCGTGATATTTTCTGAAACATCCGCGCTTTTTTATTGTTGCGCCCATCAAAGTAAATGTTTTCACGAAGATACCCACTCATTTTTTTTGGCTCTCCTTCTTTCCGGCCAATGATTTTTTCACCCTCTTGCCGAATATATGCCAAAGCCAAATCCCTTTGTTTAAAGTAATTGAACTTTTTACCTTTTAGCAGGGCCTCTCCATTTCTTAAGCCTCGCATTTTCCAACGATCACCCTGTCTTCCTGCCATTGGAGAGCCGTCAGGCTGTATATTTCCACGAACACGGGCAGCGTTTCGTTTGCGGACCTCAATCGATATGGTGCGCAACATGGCACTGCGCTCAGCAGGGCTGAGGTTTTTTATCAGGGCATCAACGCTTTGAATGAAATTATTAAGACCATCTTCCATCTCATCAACCCACCTGTTTATCATCGACCACGCCAAGCGCAGCGGCAAAATCGCCCAGTACCATATCACTATCGTATTGAGGCTCTTTTTTAGTTTTGACGTTCAGACGGCCTTTTTCGTCAAGACGGACAAGTATATTTTCTGTCAGGCGAAGCTGAATCAACACATCCCAAGTATCTGAATCGATTGGCTCAGCTTCAAAAGTGTAGGCTTTATTACCGTTTGTTCCCGGCTCGAGTATATCGGGCTGATTACGCTGTAACCAATAAATTACTGCGATATTAAGCCGTGTCAGCTTATCTTCTGCCAACTCTAAAGCCATAATATTGAGCGTGTAAGAAACGGCATGACTCAGCGTGCCACGATTTGGCTTAATCTCACCGCCATCGATATAAATCCGCAAGCGGTCCGGGTGCATCGCTAATTCTGGTAAGGCATCTTGGATCGCCTTACGGAGTGAAACGGGTTTTTCCATACTTTTCAATCTCTTCTTGGCAACTTATACAACATCGGCAACCGCTGACAGCTTGACGGCGCGCCTCTGATATTGGTTCACCGCACTCTTCACATTCATACGCCGACGGAGTAGGGTCAAACTGCTCTTTGTGCTTTAAAAGCCAGTAATCTCGCTGTTTTTGTTCCAATTCGGCAGCTCTATCAAATATATCAGTCATTTCAGGCTTTCTTGGACGGCAGCCAAACTATTGCTGACCCACGCAAGCCGCCAGTGCATCACGATATGCTTTACAGGCATTGTATGCAGCGCGATAGGCAGTAAATCCATGCAACAAATCGGCATTGGTAGTGATTTGACCAACATCCACACGGCATTGTGGCACAGGCGGACATGATGATACTGGGTTGGGCGCAGTAGGTTTTGCACACCCAACCAACAACCATGCAAACATTAAAACGGCAAAAAAGGCTTCTTTCATTTGATGCTCTATTGTTGATTAATTGCTGCGGCCACATCAGCAGGCAGCTCTTGGTTTGCCCACTGAGGATTTTTAGCCACGGCAGCAGAAACTGCGGCAGACTTTACTGCCGCCGCTTGGTTTAGTTTGTCGATTTCGGCTTGTAAGGCTTGGGTACGAGTTCGGCTCTGCTGCGCATCGGCATTTGCCTGATTCAGCTGATTTTGCAGGTTGTCAATTTTGGCGGCACGCGCATGGCTGATTTTGACCTGCATGATGATAACCAACAATTCAATCAAAACTACTGCAACCAAAGCTAAGGTAATTTTAATTTTCATAATGCTTACACGAGCTTTGCAATCGCATCAGCGATAGCGCGGCAAATCGTCCATTTTTTTTGTTTGAATTCGGCAAGGTCTTTATCATTACTGATAAAGAATGGTTCAAATACAATGCCCCCGTTTTGGGCATAGGCAAGGCGGGAATGCTGACCGGCGTTGTCCGGTTTAAATCCTGATTCACCGCGCAAACGCCAGCCTGTAACCGCCGCGACGGCATTACTGATTGCTTGACAGGCAGCTTTATTGCGCGGCAGGCTGAGAGCCTCAATACCTGTGGCTGTTTTATTGGCCGCCGCGTTCGTATGAAACTCGACCGCAATATTAGAGCCACGAATAAGGGTAATGGCTTTTGCCAGTGGCAGATTCCCTTTGCCTTCGCCATCTGTTTTCACTGTCATACCATAATCATTGCGCAGGATATTAGCCACGATATTGCGCATATCTTGCGCCAAATCGGCTTCACGGTCAGACCCGTTGACTGCGCCCGGGTCAGTGTTGCTGTGGCCGGCTGTCAGGCAAATAAGTTTACTCATGCTTTACTCTCTTTTCTTTGCTGGATGAATTTTATTGATGTTTCCGCCAGCCCAAACTACCGCGCCGGTATGTAGGGCAAGCCCAAATATAAGCAGCCAAATAGCCAGCCACTTCAATCCAAAAGCGGCACAGAATGCGAGTGAGCCAAGCCATACAAAAGTAATATAGGCAATCGCCGATGATAATGGCTTGTGTGTTTTCCCACGCGTATCAAACATAATGATTCTGGCGGCGGCTGTGGCCGCCAAAACAATAACAGCAGTTGTCTGTACTTTATCCATCCTTACTCCTTTCTAGGCCATCCGTTGACAATGGTCATCAGCTTTTGCAGCACCAGTACAAGCAGGGCAGAAGATAATGCGGCAGACGTAAATGAGTTGATATGAAGCCAATCACCGGGGATTACCCAGTTCAAAACTTCTTCCGCTGAGTCATAGCCAAAAATACCGCCGCAAAATGAGACGGCAAACAGCCATGCTTTCGAAATTGACCCATATGTTTTTTGGCTCAGAACAAATAGACTTGCACCAATTAATGCCCCAAATGCAACTGAGGCGTGGACGTGATAACTGCCAATAACAATCACGGCGGCGTTGATGGCAGTGGTGGTTTTATCGGATTGCATGACGTTTTTTTAATCCCATAGGTTTATTGTTTTGATAACAGCAACTGCGGCAGTGTCTACGGCAGGCATTACAATTTTTAATCCAGCCGGTAGGAGTAGGGGATATAGATTTAAATCAGGATTTGCCGCCAGCACATCTACAATGTATTTTGAACTGCCATAAAATGCGGCAGTAATACCGGCGGCAGTATCTCCCTCTTTAGTAATAATCGTGTTGATTTTTGCCATTTTTATAGCCTTAAATCAGCTCAGAATCACAGCGGCTTTTACCCATCAATGATGCAACAGCAAAATGTGCTTCGCGGCGATAGTCTTCGGCCTGATTTTGTTTTGCTTCTGCACGCTCTCCACTTTTGCCGGTTGCTTCGGCATCTGCCCACGTTTCAAGCAGGATCGCCTTTGTGTAGCAATAGACGGCGCGCCGGTAATAAGAGACACGGACGGATTCGCCATTGATATAGTCTTCAGGATCGTCCAACTCATGTAGTAAGCTGATACTGTTTTGCTGCGCCTGTTTTTTCCAAGCCCGTAACTGTCCATTCACATGGGCAACTCCATCAATTGCAGCGTGATACAGTCGGCTCGAACTGACATTGGTATCAATGCGCATAACATTGCGTAAATCTGATAAATCAATACGCGGCCAAAATGTCCCACTGATGATTTCTGATTGTCCGTACTCTTGACGGCCTTGTTCATCGCTATCGGCAAAAACTAATGACATTTGATACTTTTAAGAAAAGGAAAACGGCCTTTTCCGTTTGCCGCAGGCTGACAATTAGCGCAATGCGTTTACATGACAGACAGGACAGCGGCGGCCGTTCCCGTGAGGGGGAGAGGTTACTTGCTTTCGATGTTCAGTTGCTTTTTGAGGGACTCAATGCGTTTCTTCACACCGACATTACTGAAATATTCAATGGCTTTTTCGTACAAATCCAATGCACGAGCCGGATCAGTGTCTTCGGCGCGCTCACCGCAGGCTTTCAAGAACTTGGCACGGATTGGATCCATGACGTTGAGTTCGTGTAAGCCTGTTTCATGGTCAACCGCAACCAGCTTATTAATGAGGCGTGTTTCAGCTTCTACTGACAATTCAGCACCGGATGCGAGCTGTTCGGCGATTTCTTCAAACATCAAGTCTTTTAAATCGCGTTGATATTGGTCTGAGACAATCATGTTCTGCTCAATGGCAAATTCCGCCAATGGCACGGCGGTTTCGATTTCGCCGATATCAATCAACCACAATAATGCGGTAGTGAAAACGGTATCTGTCGCCTGAGCTTTACCGCTCTCATGCACCTCATTTAACCAATCGCGGTATTTATCAATCATTTGACGTTTTGCTGCGATTTTGTCGGCAATGCCTTTAATACCTGATAATGTTCGGCGATCTTGTGCGAGCTGATACTGCAAACGTTGGTATGGTTCGGCTGCGGATAAATCGATATCGGCATTTTTTCCTGCCAAGACAGATTGTTTATGAGCACGAGCTGGTGAGGTCATTTTTTTTCTTCTCCAATTAATGCCGTCTGAAATTACTTCCCCACTGTTTCACAGACTGGTTACCACTTTCATTTCAGACGGCATTCATTACTTACTCGGCAATCTTGATATTTTCAATCAATGCGGCCGCGCCAAACTCTTCAACAACGTAGTCGATGTTTTCTGATTGGTAGTCGGATACACGATCAAAGCGCGGCTCGTTAATCAACTCGCGGCGATGACCTGTTTTGTGGAAATAAATCGACAAATTCGACAATGGCGTGATGAGCATTGTGTTTTTCGGGAAATACGGCACCGCGATGGCAGTGAGGCCGCCAACGCGTTTGGCCGCCGTAATGGCATGAGCAGCAACTTGCTCGGTTGCTTTTTGGCCTGCTTCATTGGTTACTGCAAAGTATTTATCGCCCAGCAATGTGCGATGGCAAATTACGACCATATCCGGCAGTTCGGCAAATTCATCATCAATCAACTCATTGCAGGCATCAACTACGATGGCATCGAGATTTTTGTATTTAGCCGAAGGGCCAACATCTACTGCTTGACTGCTTGAACCCATCACGTTTTCAGGCGCACCTTCGCGCAACTGTTGCAGCCAGCCTTTTTTAATGTCTTGTAACAAGGGATTTTGACCGGCATCTGAATCAGGCGATGATTTGACACCGTTAAAGCCGATGGCAATCAAGCTCAGTGCTTTGGATTTGACGATTTGGCTATTAACCAACTCAATGTAGTTTGTATGGGCTGACCATTGGTCCATATCATCGTATGGAATCATTGTGTCGAAGTTTACTTTTTCGCACAGATACTTACGGCCAGTTTTGGTATGTACGGCTTTTGGTTTGCGTGCCTTGCTTTCGCCTGTTGGGTCCGTTTGAGTACGGCTTGCGTTCAAGCCTGCGCCAATACCTACGATTTCACCGGCGATTTCTGTCTTTTGGACCATATTAATTTTTTGCAAAAATGCGGAGCTTTGGCGTACTTTTTCGCGCATTTTTTGCGATACCGACGGGGTAACGTTGAATTGATCGGCTGTATTTTGTACGCCATTTGCTGCGGCGACCGCGTTGATGTATTGACTGATGTATTTATGCATTTTTCACCCTTAAAATTCTGATACTGGTTTGGTTGCACCACCCAAATGAGGGGACTGGGCATTTACCGGCGTAACTTCAACTTGTGCTTTGAACTTTTCAAAATCTTCTTTCAGTGCGGCAAATGCAGCGGCAGATTTTTCGTTGTCGTCAACCAGCTGGGCCACCACTTTTGCGGCTTGATCCAACTCTTGACGCAAGGCTGAATACTCTTGTTTCTCTTCAGGCTTGCCTTTCGCATCTTCGGTTACTTTCGGCTCTTGACCTTCCTCATTTTTTGGAGCGACAGGCTTGGTAAACATGGCGGCGTGCAATTTGCCCCAGATTGTTTGTTTTTCTGACATTTTTTCTTCCATTTCGGTGTAATTTGACAGGATTTCTTGCTGGTCAGCCGCAACGGTAAATTTAAGCATTGATGTACCTAAAGATGCCGGGCTATCGGTCAACGCCAAGCCGATCAGATATGTTTTGCCTGTGTTGGCGAAATTTTTCTGCAACTCCATCGATGTAAAGACTTTTTCTCGGTCTTTCATCATTTGCTGGGTTTTTGCAGTCGGATCAAGACGGGCATAGAGTTTTGTCACGCTGTTTTCTGTCTCGGCTTTTAATTCAATCACCGAACCTAAGCCACCAAGTTCTGATTTAGGGAAAAATGGTCGGTAATGCTCGACATTTAAAACTGCGGTGTAGGTATTCGGGTTGTATGATTCGGCAGCTTGTACCAAATCGTCAGATGCGATTTCACGGCCATCAACCGTAGGTCCGCTTTGGCCGATACAAAACCATTTATCTTTAATATTCATAATTAATGACTTCTTTAATGACTTCTTTGGCGAAACCGTTACTAAAGTCTTTATTTTGCCCCAAGACCAATCCTTGACAATCTGCTTTCCGCCTTAGTGCGTTTTTAAGGTTTGTAGAGCAATGTTCTCTTTTTCAGACGGCCTGAAAATACGCTTGTGTTTACTAATTGCTTAAATAAATGGAAAAAAGAAATCAGGTGGAAATTGCGGCGAATATTGACCCTCGGACTGTTGCACGCAGTTTGTATTGGCAGGGCTGGCGCATCTCTGCCATTGGTCGACATCTGGGGATTAAGCCGGCGACTGTGCATAGTTGGAAGCAAAGAGAGAACTGGGATGGCGGCACGCCTATGCAACGGGTAGCCGCTTCCGTTGAAGCTCGACTGATACAGCTGATTCATTTACCCAAGAAATCAGACGGCGACTATAAGGAGATTCGCCAGCTTTCGGGATTGATTCAAGGCTCTGCATCTAAGCAATCTGAGATTCGATCAGAAAGTCAAAGTGAGAAGAAGTTTTCTGATGGCTTGAACTCGGTTGAAAATGTTCCAACTATCGATAATCCGCCGCGCGAACGAAACTCTCGCGGACGTGATGCAAAAGATGTACGGACGGAAAAGCCGCATAAGAATTTCTTACATCCTGAGCAAATACGCCGTATGGGTGAGATTTTTTTTGAGCAAAGTTTTGGTTATCAAAAATACTGGAACCAGCAATATCAAAATCAGCGTTTTAGAAATATCTTAAAAAGCCGCCAAATCGGGGCGACTTTTTATTTTGCGCGTGAGGCGTTTTTAAATTCTCTCAAAACGGGCATTAATTCGATTTTCTTGTCAGCCTCTCGCGCTCAGGCTTATCAATTCAGACAGTACATTTTCAACCTTGCGGCGATGGTCGATGTTGAATTGAAAGGCGGTGATTCGGTTCAATTGCACAATGGGGCAGAGCTGTATTTTTTAGGGACCAACAGCCGCACAGCACAGGGTCGAAACGGCAATCTGTATGTGGACGAATACTTTTGGATCCCTGATTTTCAGAAGCTGCAAACATTAGCTGAGCCAATGGCATCGCAAAAACACTTGAAAACGACTTTTTTCAGCACGCCGTCTAGTGAGGCTCATCCTGCGTATGGTTTTTGGAGTGGGACAGACTACAACGATGGGCGACCACGCTCGGAGCATATTGCGCTAGATTTGAGCCATTCGGCTTTAAAAAAAGGGCGATTGGATGCCGATGCGCAGTGGCGGCAGATTGTAACTATCCATGATGCGCTTGAGTCGGGATGTAATTTGTTTGACTTGGATTATTTGCGCCGGCGCAATTCGCCCGATAAATTCGCGCAGTTGTTCGAATGTCAATTTATGCCTGATGGGGATTCGGTTTTTACTTTTGCTGAATTGCAAAAATGCGGGGTTGACTCATGGGACACTTGGGCGGATTGGTATAAAGATTTCTCTGTCCGGCCTTGCGGCAATGCTCCTGTTTGGATTGGATACGACCCTTCTTACACTGGCGATGCTGCCGGTTTAATTGTGGCAACTGCACCAACTCATAATCGGGATAAGTTTTGTATTGTGCAAAAAAATCTTTTACAAGGGGCGGACTTTGAGAGCCAAGCAGCCTTTATACGCAAACTCCTTGATGTTTATAACGTGCAGAAGATTGTTATTGATACTAATGGCATTGGTGTTGCGGTTGCCGATTTGGTTAAGAAGTTTTTTCCATCCACGGTATGTATGACTTACACGCCCGACATCAAAGGCTTGATGGTACTTAAGATGCAGAATCTTATTAAAAATGGCAGGGTTGAGTGGGATAGTGGCGACCTTGATATTCAGATGGCTTTCCTTTCCGTACGCCGTACTTCAACCAAAAGCGGTAAATATACGACTTATGAATCCGTCCGAAGTAAAGATGCCAGCCACGGCGACCTTGCTTGGGCAGCAATGATGTTGTTTTTCCAAGAACCTTTAGACGGCACTGTAAGTGGTCGTGTTGAGATTGATAGTTGAGGATTTAGTAATGAGTGAAAAAAATCAGTTTGATGTTGAGGTTTTCAAATGGGGCGATGATGATCGTCTCACTTGGTTGGCGGACTTATGGGAATGTGTGGACAACGGTCAATACTATGAGCCTCCTGTTAATTTATCGGATTTGGCTGGACTGATGCGCACCGGCATTCATCATGCGAGTGCGCTTCAATGCAAGCTTAATGTTTTGGCAGCTACGTTTATTCCGTCAAAATGGTTAAGCCGTGGGGAGTTTAAAAAGCTGGCATTTGGTTTCTTGGTATTGGGTAATGGTTATTTACAAGTAGAACGAAATCGGCTTGGGCAACCTCTTACGTTGAAAAACCGTCTTGGCTTATATATGCGCAGAGCCTCGAATAAAGATGGCTACTTCTATCTTCGCCATCATCTTGCTACCGACGCTGATTTTATTCCGGCAACTGATATTGTTCATCTAATGCAGCCCGATTTATCCCAAGAGGTTTATGGCATTCCCGATTATCTTGCCGGGATGAGTTCGGCTGAACTTAATAAGTCGGCTACAACCTTTAGACGGCGATACTACGATAATGGCAGCCATGCCGGTTTTATTGTTTACGCTACTGACAACAATTTAAATCAGACAGATTGGGACCAACTCAAAAACCAGTTTAAAGCCGCACAACGTGAAGGCAATTTTAAAAATGTTTTCCTGCGTTCGCCCAGTGGTTCTCCGGATGGTATCAAGCTGATACCAATATCAGAAGTTGCCGCGAAAGATGAGTTCATCAATATCAAGAATACAACCGCCCAAGATATGCTCACTATTCACCGCGTTCCTCCAGCCCTGATGGGTGTTGTCCCTCAAGCTGCCGGCGGACTCGGTGATGCTCGTACAGCGGCTGAGGTATTCGCGGCAAATGAGATCGCGCCAATTCAGACAGCTTTCCTTGAGGCAAATGACCAACTTGGGGCAGAGGTATTCAAGTTTAAG
The DNA here is from genome assembly GCF_051962515.1 of Neisseria sp. P0009.S007. NCBI lineage: Bacteria > Pseudomonadati > Pseudomonadota > Betaproteobacteria > Neisseriales > Neisseriaceae > Neisseria > Neisseria sp. P0009.S007. The sequence goes on from NZ_JBQCVF010000004.1 coordinate 34,556, forward strand.
CCGTACTCCTTGACCGTTGCTGCTTAAAACACTGCCTAAAATACTACCTAAAACAGAAAATCCACCTGAAAAAAATCAGGTGGATTTTTTTTACATCCTCCGCCGCTGTATCGGAGCTTCCGCGCTCCCCCTCCACGCCTGCGATGCTCGCTCGTGTGCGTTTTTTTATGCAAAGTATGATTAAGCTCTAACCCTTATATTTACAGGGCCTTTGCTATAATTCCTGTATTGGCTTTTTTATGCGTTTTTATGCAAAAATACGCATTTTTATGCTTGATTATGCACACTTAAAAAGGCCGTCTGAAAATTCAAGTTCAGACGGCCTTTTCTCATTTACTTAATCTGTATTTTTTACGCAAATTCATCACATCATTTCCCCAAAGCTCTAAAGCCTCACGTCTCTCATCTATAAGTTCTGAGCGGTCATATGCGCGTTCAGTTTTGTCTGCAATACCATGTGACAATAACAGCTCACCGACATCACGCCTTATCTTGTGAACCTCTCTCAAATATGTTCTTGCAAGACTTCTTAAACCATGAGCAGTTGTATTCAATCCCATTTTCCTACGTAATTTCAGCCGTACCGTTTCACGATCAAGATGCTTGTTATATCCAGCACCCTCAAACAGATAAATACCATTTACATTAAGCTTCATTGCTTCACGATAAATCTGCAGCAACGCACTGGATAATGGGACAATGTGCGGTCTTGTTTTCATTCGTTCAATTGGAATCTCCCATATCGCACTCGATAAATCCAACTCTGCAAGCATAGTACCAACAGCTTCTGACGGCCTAGTCATACTTAGAAGCTGCCAATATATTAGTAACCTTGCACGCTCGCCAATTCCATTAGTTGTTTCTATTTTTTCAATCAATAACGGTAAATCTTTAGGGGATAGGGCGGCAAAATGTCGCTCTTGAGGTCTGTCAAAAACCTGTTTCCCGATAACAGCAACAGGATTACTTTCAATAACTCCGCTTGCAACATAATAATCAAACATTAAATTCAAACTACCTTTTACCCGGCGTAAATACTCAAGCACGCCGCGCTGCTCCATCTTCCGTAGCACATCCACAATTTCCGCAGTCTTTATAGTTCGAATGTCACGACCTTTAAAAACGGGGACAATGTTCAATTCCAAAGCCGATAAAACGTTTTTAGCGTACCGCTCAGATTTTCCCTTGCCAACTTTTCTGCCACCGCGTGCCCATCTTTCAAACCACTCGACCAAGCAATTTTCAAACCGATACCTAGCCGATACATCATCAGATAATATTTTAGGATTTTTCCCCTCGCGGATTTTCTGCAAAATTTCTTCACGCCATGCTCTTGCATCTGCAAGGCCATATTCAGGATACAAGCCTAACGTTAAAGTATCAGACTTGCCGTCATATCTGCATTGCATTCGCCATGATTTCCGCCCCGATGGCAATACCCAAAGAGCAAGCCCACCCCCGTCAGGTAACTTATAAATTTTATCTTTCGCCTTTGCTGCCTTAACTTGAGCCAGCGTTAATGGTGTTACGATTTTCGGCATTTTCAGTCCATAATTCACTCAGTAACAAATAAAATAACACAAAAACACAAAAAAGATTTAAAACGAATAGAAAGCTTTTTAATTTTAGACAAACAAAAAAGCCAGTAAATATTTGATATTTACTGGCTTTTTTATTGTGTTCTAAAGATTCGTAAATCTTTTAAAATTATCTGTGGCAGAGAGGAAGGGATTCGAACCCTCGATACGCTATTCACGTATACACGCTTTCCAGGCGTGCGACTTAAACCACTCATCCACCTCTCTGTGGACTATTATCCTGACTTGTTATCAGAATAATGTGAAAAATTGACTGATTGATTTATCAGTGGTGCCCAGGAGAAGACTCGAACTTCCACACCCGTGAGGATACTAGCACCTGAAGCTAGCGCGTCTACCAATTCCGCCACCTGGGCAATTTAAATTTTCTTAAGCAAAGAAGCACCAAATTATTTGGTGCCCAGGAGAAGACTCGAACTTCCACGCCCGTGAGGACACTAGCACCTGAAGCTAGCGCGTCTACCAATTCCGCCACCTGGGCTTTGCTTTATTCTTCAATTTAAGGTAGAGTTGACTACCTGAACTGCGAAGAAGCAGCTATTATATATTTTAAAAAAAGAATGTCAACTATCAAAATGAACAAAAATACTAAATCTTTAAATTTACGAGAAAAAGACCCGTATTTGGAGCGGGAGAAACAACGTTACGCTCATCCGTTGCCCAGCCGTGAATGGGTCATTGAATTATTGGAACAAAAAGGTGTGCCGACAAAAATCGAAGCGTTGGCACATGAATTGTCGATTACAGAAGATGAATATGAATTCTTCGAACGCCGTTTGAAAGCGATGGCACGTGATGGTCAGGTGTTGATCAACCGACGTGGCGCGGTATGCGCGGCAGAAAAATTGGCATTGGTTAAATGTCGTGTCGAAGCGCATAAAGACGGTTTTGGTTTTGCTGTGCCGCTAACGCCGACGGGCGAAGGTGATTTCGTTTTGTATGAGCGTCAGATGCGCGGCGTGATGCACGGGGATATTGTTACCGTTCGTCCTGCCGGTATCGACCGCAGAGGCCGTCGTGAAGGAACGGTTTTAGATGTGGTGGAGCGTGCGCAGTCTAAAGTGGTCGGTCGTTTTTATATGGATCGTGGCGTGGCTATTTTGGAGGCAGAAGACAAGCGTTTGAGCCAAAGTATCGTGTTAGAGCCTGAAAGCGTGGCGAACTTTAAACCGCAATCCGGCCAAGTGATTGTGGCTGAAATTGAGACGTATCCTGAAGCGCATCGTCCTGCTGTGGCTAAGCTGATTGAAGTGTTGGGCGATTATGCCGACAGCGGTATGGAAATTGAAATTGCTGTACGCAAGCACCATTTGCCTCATCAATTCAGCGAAGCGTGTGTCAAAGCCGCGAAGAAAATTCCCGATCATGTGCGTAAAACCGACTTGAAAGGGCGCGTGGACTTACGCGATTTGCCTCTGGTAACCATTGACGGCGAAACTGCGCGGGACTTTGACGATGCGGTTTTTGCCGAAAAAATTGGCCGCAACTACCGCTTGGTGGTGGCGATAGCTGATGTCAGTCATTATGTCCGCCCTGATGACGCGATTGATGTAGATGCTCAAGAACGCAGTACCAGCGTGTATTTCCCGCGCCGTGTGATTCCAATGCTGCCGGAGAATTTGTCCAACGGCATCTGCTCTCTCAATCCTGATGTTGAACGCCTGTGTATGGTGTGCGATATGGTGATTACCTATGCCGGCAATATCAAGGAATACCGTTTCTATCCGGCAGTAATGCGTTCTCATGCGCGACTGACTTACAATCAAGTTTGGGATTGGATTTCAGACGGCCAGGATTATCCGTTTAAGCAGCAAATCGATACTCTGTATAAGTTATTTAAAATCTTGCAGAAAAAACGTTTCGAGCGTGGCGCGGTTGAGTTTGAGAGCGTTGAGACTCAGATGATTTTTGATGACAACGGTAAGATTGACAAGATTGTTCCCGTTGTCCGCAACGATGCGCACAAGCTGATTGAAGAATGTATGTTAGCGGCGAATGTTTGCGCGGCAGAATTTTTGCTGAAAAACAAACATACGGCTTTGTTCCGTAATCACTTGGGCCCGACTCCTGAAAAACTGGCCACCTTACGCGAGCAGCTTGGTTTGCTGGGGCTGAGTTTGGGTGGCGGCGATAATCCGACGCCGAAAGACTATGCTACGCTTGCCGAGCAATTTAAAAACCGTCCGGACGCGGAATTGTTACAAGTGATGATGCTGCGTTCTATGCAGCAGGCGGTTTATGAGCCTCATTGCGACGGTCACTTTGGTCTGGCTTATGGCGCATATGCACACTTTACTTCGCCTATCCGCCGTTATCCCGATTTGACGGTACATCGCGCCATTAAAGCTGTATTGAACGGACAAACTTACCAACCCAATAAAACCTGGGAGGCTTTGGGCGTGCATACCTCTTTCTGCGAACGCCGAGCCGATGATGCCAGCCGCGATGTGGAAAACTGGCTGAAAACTTATTATATGCGCGACAAAGTCGGCGAAGTTTTCAGTGGCAAGATTTCGGGCATGACCAGCTTCGGTATTTTTGTAACCTTGGACGATATTCATATCGACGGCTTGGTACATATCAGCGATTTGGGAGAGGATTATTTCAACTTCCGTCCTGAAATTATGGCAATTGAGGGCGAGCGTAGTGGTGTCCGTTTCAACATGGGCGATACGGTTACTGTAAAAGTCGCGCGAGCCGATTTGGATACCAGCAAGATTGATTTGACCTTAATCAGCGGCGGTTCAGTCGGTAAGAAACGCGGAGGTAGAAAAGCAAAACCTGTAAGCAAGCCAATAGCTGCTGACAAGTCTGTCGAAAAGCGTAAGCGTAAACTGTCGGCTAAAGAAATTGATGAAGCGTTGGCTGCTCCCATGAAGGCAAAGAAGAGCAAGGTGAAAAGTAAACCTGCCTCCAAGCCTGCCAAGCCAAGCAAACCTAAAGCCGCAGGTAAGAAAAAAACGCAGGCGAAAACAACTTCCGTCAAAGCCGGGCATAAAAATAACGCGCAAGGCAAAAGCGTGAAGATTAAAGTAAAGAAAGCTGCTAAGAAATAAGCTGCATTCAATTCAGGCCGTCTGAAAAGTTTCAGACGGCCTGAATTTGTGATTTTATGAATAAAACCAAGGATAAATTAAGATGATAAAACTATACGGTATTCCCAATTGCGATACGGTTAAAAAAGCGCGCAGTTGGTTGGCGGAAAACGGCATCGAGTTTGAGTTTGTAGATTTTAAGAAAAACGCCCCGACTGCCGAATTGATTGATGGCTGGCTGGGTCAGGCGGCTTTGGAAATTTTGCTCAATAAAAGAGGTACGACTTGGCGCAAGTTGGATAAAGATGCGCAAGAATCTGCCGCCACAAAAGAAGGTGCGATTGCTTTGATGGTGGAGAATCCCAGCATCATCAAGCGGCCTGTATTGGTCAAAGAAGGACAGGTTCATGTCGGATTTTCAGTAGAAGCGTATCAGGAAATTTTCGGATAAGGTATTTTTAGGTTTTTAGGCCGTCTGAAAAAGCAAGCCTCGAAAAAATACGTTACAATACGCGCTTTGAGCCTGTTTTCAGGATTTTAAGATTTTTGCGGCAGCATTTTCTGGCTGCCGCGCCAAACTTTTCTTTCGGATAAATATGTTCCATATTGTTGAAAAATATAAAACACCCGCCCAGATTGTTTTAGGTATCATCGGTCTGACCTTTATCGGATTCGGTGCCAATAACTTGTCTTCGCCGGGTTCTGATTACATTGTCAAAGTCGGGGATGAGAAGGTCAGCGAGCATGCTTTACAGATTGCGATACAAAACGAGCAGGCTGCCGGCAATAATGCACCTTCGCGTGATGCGGTATTCCAATCGTTATTGCAACGTGCTTATCTGAAGCAAGGTGCCAAGCTGATGGGCATCGCTGTGTCTCAGGAGCAAATCAAGCAAGTTATTGTGGATGATCCGAATTTCCATGATGCTTCCGGTAAATTCAGCCAGGATTTGCTCAAGAAATATTTGGATCAACGCAGGATGACCGAGGATCAGTTCGTTGAAGATATCCGCGAACAGTTCCAATTGCAAAATCTGTTGAATTTAGTGCAAAACGGCGCTTTGGTCAGCGATGCGCAAGCACGTCAGTTGATTAACCTGACTCAAGCAACACGTACCATCCGTTCATTTACGTTCAGCCCTGAAGCATTTGCGGCACAAGTAAAAGTAGATGATGCGGCTTTGCAAAAGTATTATGAAGCGCATAAAAAAGATTACTTGATTCCTCAAGCCGTTAAGCTGGAATATGTGGCTTTGAACATCAAAGATTTGGCTGACAAGCAAACCGTCAGTGCGGAAGAAGTACAAAAAGCTTACGACAGCAAAAGTGTAGATTTGTCGCCAAGAGCCGAAATTGCGCATATTTTCATTCCGGTCATGCCTAACGGAGATGAAGCAAGTAATGCGGAAATTAAAGCAGAAGTGGACAAAATGGCTGCGGAGCTTAAAGAGCATCCGGATTCGTTTGCCGAACTGGCGGCCAAGTATTCCAAAGACTTGTCCAGCAGCAATAAAGGCGGCAACTTGGGTTATCTGAGCAAAGGTGGCGGCAGCGGCTTTGGACCTGAATTCGATAAAGCGGCATTTGCATTGGGCAAAGGCGAAGTCAGCGATACCGTAAAATCATCTTTGGGTTATCACGTCATTAAAGTTTTGAATGTCGAAGCTGAGCCGACTTTGGAACAAGCCAAAGCGCGTATCGAAGCAGCCTTGAAACTGAAAAAAGCAGCTTCTGCCTTTAATGCTGCTAAAGAAAAATTGGGTGAAGATGCCTTCAATGATCCATCTTCTTTGGCAAAAGCAGCCGCCAATTCAGGTTTGAAAGTGGAAAACTTGGATGAATGGGTGACCAGAGCGGGTGCGAAAGAGGCAGGTTTGCCTGAAACGTTGATTAATGCTGCGTTTAGCGACGATGTACTGAAGAAAAAACACAATTCTGAAGTAATTGCCATCAACAACGAAACCGTTTGGGTCATTCGTGCGAAAGAAGTGCGCGAAGAGAAAATCGCACCATTTGCGGAAGTCAAAGACAATGTCCGTGCAGCATATCAGCGCTCTGAAGCCGCCAAACTGGCAGAGAAAAAAGCCCAGGAAACTTTGGCCGCATTGAAAGCCGGTAAAGCTGCTGATGTTCAATGGTCGCCTGTTTCTCAATTGAGCGCACAAGATGCACGTAAAACCATGTCTCCGGAGGCTTATGCAGCTTTGCTGAAAGCGCGTCCTGTCGGCGGCAAACCTGCGTATACATTGTTGGAAGGTATGCCTGCGCCGGTGATTATGGAAGTTCAGAGCGTTTCTGCTCCTGAAAATGCCGATTCACAGATTCCGGCTGCTAAACAGGCTTTGGTTCAGCAGCTTTCCGCCAATGTTTTCGATGCCTTGCTCCAGTATTTTGATAAGAAAATCGATCGTACGCAAGGTGCACAACAAGTTAATAATGCTGCCGAATAAGCAGAATATTAGAGTAGGGCAGCCGGATGAATTCCGGCTGTTTTCTTATTTTTAGCTATCTTTTTAAAGGCCGTCTGAAATCATGAGTAAAAATCCTGATGCCTTTGTCCGCTTGATTAATGCATTAAAAATCCTGCCTAATGTCGGCCCGAAATCCGCTCAACGCATGGCTTACCAGCTTTTACAGTACAAACGCGAAGAAGCGCAGGAGTTGGTGGATGCTTTGCAGTTTGCCTTAAGACAGGTGCAGCATTGTCGGATGTGTAATACATTTTGCGAAGGCGATTTGTGTGAAATTTGCGCCGACGAAAAACGTGAGAAAAGCCGCTTGATGATTGTGCATATGCCGGCGGATGTTTCCAGTATGGAGGCGGCTAATTGCCATGATGGCCTGTATTTTGTTTTGATGGGGCAAGTCAGTCCGGCGCAGGGCATGGATATTTCGGCAGTGGCATTAGATAAGCTGGTTGCCCGTTTGCAGGCGAGTGATATTGAGGAAATTATCATTGCAACCAACTTCACAGCCGAAGGCGACGCGACAGCGTATGTATTGGCGGAATTGTTTAAAAATCTTCCTTATAAAGTCAGCCGGTTGGCAAGGGGAATCCCTTTGGGCGGCGAGATGGAATATGTGGATGCCGGTACTTTGGCACAGGCTGTTTACGATAGAAGAAATATCCAATCTTAAATGCCAATATAAAAAGGCCGTCTGAATGTTTTTCAGACGGCCTTTTCATTGATGAAATCAGATTATTTGCAGCTGACGCCTTGAATTTGAGGCGTATCACCGTTGCCGACTTTAAATGCGCATTTGGTTGCGCTGCTGCCGGATACGGTAACAACACCGTTTCCGCTGTTGAGGCTGACAGGTTCTTTTACGCCCATGCCGACAGCAGTGGCTGCCAGTTTTTGAACATCGGCGTCGGAGTAAGCGGTATTGTTTGAACTGATTTTGATTTCTTTGGCGGCATATGCATTGAAGCTGAATGACAAACCTACAGCTACGGATACGAGGGCCAAGAATTTTTTGCTGTTCATTAGTGTATTTCCTTTTTGATGGTGACAAAGTGTGTCACAGCTTCAGAATAAGGGCGATTGGCCGATTGTGCAAGTTTTTCGGCGGAATTTACGGGAAGATACATGGTTTTACATACACTTTATCCCTGAATGCTACATCAGTCGGGCAATCGGACGACCTGTCGGTTTTACGGTACAATAAGCCATTTTTGACAAACGAATGAGGCATTTTTGAATGGCTTCTTTAGAAACTTGGATAGGCCTGCGCTATTTGCGTGCGAAAAAACGCAATGGCTTTATGTCATTTATTACCATGATTTCAATCGTCGGTATCGCCTTGGGTGTAACGGCGCTGATTGTGGTGTTATCGGTAATGAACGGATTTCAGAAAGAGATACGAGGTCAATTGTTGAACGTCGCACCTCATGCAGAAATCGGCTATTACGATGTCGGCAGTGCGCCGGGTTGGCAGAGTTTGCGCGAATTTGTAAAAGGCAAAAAGGAAGTATTGGCCAGCGCGCCTTATGTTTCCGATCAGGCTTTGCTTGCTAATGCAGGAGAAGTGCGCGGTGTACAAATACGCGGTATTTTGCCGTCTGAAGAAAAAAATGTCGTTGATTACGGCAAGGATATGCCGGCCGGCAGTTTCGACGATTTGAAGCCGGGCGAATTTGATATTATTTTGGGTCAAGGGCTTGCTGAGGCATTGGGCACGGAGATTGGTGGCAAGGTTACAGTGATTACGCCTGAGGGGAATGTTACTCCTGCCGGTGTAGTGCCGCGCTTGAAGCAGTTTAATGTGGTCGGTGTGGTAAAAACCGGTGTATATGAAGTCGATAACACATTGGCCATGACGCATATCAAGGATGCGCAAGTCTTGTATCGACTGGGTGAAAATGTCGGTGGGCTGCGTTTACGATTGGCTGATCCGCAGAATGCGCCGTCTTTCATTGCCAAGTTGATTCCCGATGCTAAAAAAGATGAAGTATGGGTGCGCGACTGGACGTTTAACAACCGCAGCTATTTTGAAGCCGTTGAGTTGGAAAAACGCATGATGTTCATCATTTTGACGCTGATTATCGCGGTTGCTGCGTTTAACCTTGTCTCGTCTTTGGTAATGGCGGTAACGGAAAAACAAGCCGATATTGCGATTTTGCGCACGTTGGGTTTGTCCCCGGGCGGCGTTATGAAGATTTTCTTGGTGCAGGGCGCTTTTGCGGGGTTCTTCGGTACGCTTGTGGGCGTGGTGTGCGGTGTATTGCTGGGTTGGAATGTCGGCAAGATTGTCGCGTTTTTTGAAGACCTGTTCGGCGTGCATTTGATTAACTCACAGGTTTATTTTATCGATTACCTGCCTAGCGATGTGAACTTGAAGGACGTCGCCGTTATTGCCTGCATTTCGCTTGGCTTGGCATTTATTGCCACACTGTATCCGAGCTGGCGTGCTGCAAAAACCCAACCTGCGGAGGCTTTGCGTTATGAGTAAGACAATTTTGAAATGTATCGGCGTTGGCAAAAGCTATAATGATGGCGCATTGAATGTACAAGTGTTGAATCATTTGGATTTTGAAGTTGCCGAAGCGGAAAGCGTGAGTATCATCGGTTCGTCAGGCAGCGGTAAATCCACATTGCTGCACCTTCTTGGTGGTTTGGATATGCCGTCTGAAGGCAAGGTAATGTTGATGGATCAGGATTTGGGCGGTTTGAGCCAAAAACAATTGGGCGAATTGCGCAACCGTTATTTGGGTTTTGTGTATCAGTTCCACCATCTATTGCCTGAGTTTTCTGCTTTGGAAAATGTCATGATGCCGCTTTTAATCGGCAAAATGCCCAAGGCGATGGCTGAGGAGAAGGCTGTCAAAATGCTGAAAAAGGTTGGCTTGGATAAGCGTATGCTGCACCGTCCGAGTGAACTTTCCGGAGGCGAGCGTCAGCGTGCGGCGATTGCCCGTGCTTTGGTTAATGAGCCGAAATGCCTGTTGGCAGATGAACCGACGGGGAACCTTGACCGTAAAAATGCGCAAAATGTGCTGGATATGATGCTGGATTTGAAACGCGAATTGAACACCAGCCTGATTGTGGTGACCCATGATGACGAACTGGCTGAGCGTTTCGACCGGGTAATGACCATGAAAGACGGCAGCCTGCAAGTGTTGCAATAAGGTTATTATTTCAGGCAAATATTTTATGCTTTGAACGGTATAATAGAGGCCGTCTGAAAAATAGGTTTTCATTTATGGAAACGCTGTTTTTCAGACGGCCTTTCTTTTTTCCGTATCAATCAATTCTGAGCCATGAATCCGACCGACTCTATCCTTTCCTCTGCCGCAGATGCGGCCATAGCGTTTTTCCGCCGCCACGAAGTACAGGGCGCATCCGTTATTGAGCCTTATGTGGTTCGACTGTTTGCAGCCTTGCAAAACGGGCATTCGTTTATTTACTTGGATAAAGCGGATGTTGATGCCTTAAG
>NZ_JBQCVF010000005.1:0-38840 GCF_051962515.1 Neisseria sp. P0009.S007
AGGGGACGAAAGTTAACATTTTTATCTGCAGATGGTCTGCGCCCGACGCCTGACAGCGTGCGTGAAAAACTGTTTAACTGGCTGGGTCAGGATTTAACTGGAAAAACAGTATTGGATTTATTCAGCGGCAGCGGTGCTTTGGGAATGGAGGCTGCTTCTCGTCATGCGGCAAAAGTGGTAATGGTCGATAACCACCGCCAAACTGTTCAAACACTTCAGAAAAATATCCGTGAATTAGGTTTGAAACAGGCGAAAATCGAATGTTCAGACGGCATGGCTTATCTGGCAAGGCTGTCTGAAAAATTTGATGTTGTGTTCCTTGATCCGCCGTTTGCATGGGAAGATTGGCAAAATCTGTTTATCCGATTGCAAAGCCACTTGAAAAATGGGGCAATGGTCTATATTGAAGCAGGGAAGCTGCCTGAAAAACCGGATTGGCTGGAAATTTATCGGGAAGGAAAGGCGGGAATGAGCAGGTTTGAATTGTTGCTCTATTCGCAAGTTGCTGAATAGTATAGAATTTGAGAATCATTCCCAAGGTGTAAAACATTCTTTCAAACGGATTGTTCCGACGTCATTTGTGCTATAATCCGCGCCCAATCGGTTTTGATAATTTAAGAAAAAAGGAAATAGAAATGTCGCTCTTTATTACAGATGAGTGCATTAACTGCGATGTGTGCGAGCCGGAATGCCCTAATGATGCCATTTCGCAAGGTGAAGAAATTTACGAAATCAATCCAAATTTGTGTACGCAATGTGTAGGCCATTACGATGAGCCTCAGTGCCAACAGGTATGTCCTGTCGACTGTATCTTGATTGATGAAGAGCATCCTGAAACGCACGAAGAGCTGATGGCTAAGTACGAAAAAATCATTCAGTTTAAATAAATAGTGTTTAAAAGCAAAAGCTTGGATGTTTTTGAAGAAATAAATAAAAAAAAATCTTGACGGAAATCTAAGTTGCCAATAAACTAGCGTTCTCTTTTGGAGGGATTCCCGAGCGGTCAAAGGGGGCAGACTGTAAATCTGTTGCGTGAGCTTCGAAGGTTCGAATCCTTCTCCCTCCACCAAAAATTCTTACTTGGAGCAAATAGTGAGTATGCGGGTGTAGCTCAATGGTAGAGCAGAAGCCTTCCAAGCTTACGGTGAGGGTTCGATTCCCTTCACCCGCTCCAAACAATTTCGCCCATGTAGCTCAGGGGTAGAGCACTCCCTTGGTAAGGGAGAGGTCGGCAGTTCAAATCTGCCCATGGGCACCATCTCATTATTACCCTTTCTTTCAAAAGCTTAGATTATAGGATATTGCCATGGCTAAGGAAAAATTTGAACGTAGCAAACCGCACGTAAACGTTGGCACCATCGGTCACGTTGACCATGGTAAAACCACTCTGACTGCTGCTTTGACTACTATTTTGGCTAAAAAATTTGGTGGTGCTGCAAAAGCTTACGACCAAATCGACAACGCTCCTGAAGAAAAAGCCCGCGGTATTACCATTAATACCTCACACGTAGAATACGAAACTGAAACCCGTCACTACGCACACGTAGACTGCCCAGGCCACGCCGACTACGTTAAAAACATGATTACCGGTGCTGCCCAAATGGACGGCGCGATCTTGGTATGTTCCGCAGCTGACGGTCCTATGCCACAAACTCGCGAACACATCCTGTTGGCCCGCCAAGTAGGTGTACCTTACATCATCGTATTCATGAACAAATGCGACATGGTTGACGATGCCGAGTTGTTGGAACTGGTTGAAATGGAAATCCGTGACTTGTTGTCAAGCTACGACTTCCCAGGTGATGACTGCCCAATCGTACAAGGTTCTGCACTGAAAGCCTTGGAAGGTGACGCTGGTTACGAAGAAAAAATCTTCGAATTGGCTGCTGCTCTGGACAGCTACATCCCAACACCTGAGCGTGCTGTGGACAAACCTTTCTTGTTGCCTATCGAAGACGTATTCTCTATCTCCGGTCGTGGTACAGTAGTAACCGGTCGTGTAGAGCGCGGTATCATCCACGTTGGTGACGAGATCGAAATCGTAGGTCTGAAAGAAACTCAAAAAACCACTTGTACCGGTGTTGAAATGTTCCGCAAACTGCTGGACGAAGGTCAAGCAGGTGACAACGTAGGCGTATTGCTGCGTGGTACTAAACGTGAAGATGTAGAGCGTGGTCAAGTATTGGCTAAACCAGGTACTATCACTCCTCACACCAAATTCAAAGCAGAAGTATACGTACTGAGCAAAGAAGAGGGTGGTCGTCACACTCCATTCTTCGCTAACTACCGTCCACAATTCTACTTCCGTACTACTGACGTAACTGGTGCAGTTACTTTGGAAGAAGGTGTAGAAATGGTAATGCCAGGTGAGAACGTAACCATTACTGTAGAACTGATTGCGCCTATCGCTATGGAAGAAGGTCTGCGCTTTGCGATTCGCGAAGGTGGTCGTACCGTAGGTGCGGGTGTGGTTTCTTCTGTAATCGCTTAAGTTTACAGGCCAATAGCTCAATTGGTAGAGTATCGGTCTCCAAAACCGAGGGTTGGGGGTTCGAGACCCTCTTGGCCTGCCAAATAAAAAATTAACCGGCCTTGTGCCGGTTAATTTTTTTGTACTTAAGTTTTAAGATTATTTGGAATTAATTAATGGATCAATGCCACTATCTAAAATAAAGGCGGGTGGGGTATTGATAAGTGAGTAAAGATGACAGAACATCCGTCTGGACGCAAAGAAGACCATCAGAAAAAGGAAGTTGTGGTAAGTAATAAGCCAGCTCCTGAAAAGAAAGAAGGTCTGTTTGCATATTTTAAGAGCTCTTGGACTGAGTTTAAGAAGGTAGTTTGGCCGAGTCGTGATGAAGCGGTCAAAATGACTGTATTCGTGATTATCTTCGTTGCAGTTTTAGCAGCCTTCATTTATACGGCAGATACAATTATTTCATGGTTGTTTTTTGATGTTTTATTAAATAGGAAAGGGTAAAGATGTCAAAGCGTTGGTATGTGGTACAGGCCTATTCCGGTTTCGAGAAAAATGTTCAAAAAACATTGAAAGAGCGTATTGCTCGTGAAAACATGGAAGAATATTTCGGCCAGATTCTCGTTCCTGTGGAGGAAGTAGTAGATATCAAGAATGGCCGAAAAACCATCAGTGAGCGTAAATTCTATCCAGGCTATGTATTGGTTGAAATGGAAATGACTGATGATTCATGGCACTTGGTTAAGAGTACCCCTCGAGTAAATGGTTTTGTAGGCGGTAGTGGAAATCGCCCGATCCCAATTTCTCAAAAAGATGCAGATGCTATTTTGCAACAAGCTAAAACAGGTGTTGAGAAGCCAAAACCAAAAGTTGAGTTTGAAGTTGGTCAGCAAGTTCGAGTAAACGAAGGCCCATTTGCTGATTTTAACGGTATTGTTGATGAAGTTAACTACGAACGTAATAGACTGCGTGTTTCAGTTCAGATTTTTGGTCGTGAAACACCGGTTGAATTAGAGTTCGGTCAGGTTGAAAAGATTTAAGTGGTTTAATTCGCTTGAAAATTTTTTTTTAAGCGGATATAATCGCAAATTCTGTTTGGGAAGCGGAATGGTTCCGCGTTATACCCGTTTTTAGGAGTTCTTAAGTGGCAAAGAAAATTATCGGCTACATCAAACTGCAAATTCCTGCAGGTAAAGCCAATCCATCTCCCCCAGTTGGTCCTGCTTTGGGTCAACGTGGTTTGAATATCATGGAATTCTGTAAAGCATTTAATGCTGCAACCCAAGGTATGGAACCTGGTTTGCCAATTCCAGTCGTTATTACTGCATTTGCGGATAAATCATTCACTTTTGTGATGAAAACCCCTCCAGCTTCTATCTTGTTGAAAAAAGCTGCTGGTCTGCAAAAAGGTAGTTCTAATCCTCTGACTAATAAAGTGGGTAAATTGACCCGCGCCCAGTTGGAAGAAATTGCTAAAACTAAAGAGCCTGATTTGACTGCTGCTGACTTGGATGCGGCTGTTCGCACTATTGCCGGCTCTGCTCGCTCAATGGGCTTGGACGTGGAGGGTGTTGTATAATGGCTAAAGTATCTAAACGCTTGAAAGCTCTGCGCTCTTCTGTTGAAGCTAACAAACTGTACGCAATCGACGAAGCAATTGCTTTGGTTAAAAAAGCTGCTACTGCTAAATTTGACGAGTCTGTTGACGTATCTTTCAACCTGGGTGTTGATCCTCGTAAATCTGACCAAGTTATTCGTGGTTCAGTCGTTCTGCCTAAAGGTACCGGTAAAACAACTCGCGTAGCTGTGTTTACTCAAGGTGCAAATGCAGATGCTGCTAAAGAAGCTGGCGCAGATATTGTCGGCTTTGAAGATCTGGCTGCTGAAATTAAAGCTGGTAACTTGAACTTTGACGTTGTTATTGCTTCTCCTGATGCAATGCGTATCGTTGGTCAATTGGGTACCATCTTGGGTCCTCGTGGTCTGATGCCAAACCCTAAAGTAGGTACTGTTACTCCTAACGTTGCTGAAGCAGTTAAAAATGCAAAAGCAGGTCAAGTACAATACCGTACAGATAAAGCAGGTATCGTTCATGCAACTATCGGTCGTGCTTCTTTCGCTGAAGCTGACTTGAAAGAAAACTTCAATGCGTTGCTGGATGCTATCGTTAAAGCCAAACCTGCTGCTGCTAAAGGCCAGTACCTGAAAAAAGTTGCTGTATCCAGCACTATGGGTTTGGGTGTTCGCGTTGATACTGCAAGCGTGAACAACTAAGAAATTTTCAGGTGATCCAGTTTTCTGGATTGCCTGAATTTGGGCTACTTAAAATTAAGTAGATGTCCAAGACCGTAGGGATCGTAAGATTTAATCGTAACTGCCCTACGCAGACGGTAGTCCTGAAACACATTGCAAGATTGCTTGTAAGATGTCTTTTTAGGTTACCGCGCTGGTGGGATATCATTTCGGTATCCTGTTTATAAACAGTGGGAGGTAGACCTTGAGTCTCAATATTGAAACCAAGAAAGTGGCCGTAGAGGAAATTAGCGCAGCAATTGCTAACGCTCAAACTCTCGTAGTCGCTGAATATCGCGGTATCAGTGTTTCCAGCATGACTGAGCTTCGTGCAAATGCACGTAAAGAAGGCGTTTACTTGCGCGTTCTGAAAAATACTCTGGCTCGTCGCGCAGTAGAGGGTACTTCATTCGCAGGTTTGGCCGATCAAATGGTTGGTCCATTGGTTTACGCTGCTTCTGAAGATGCTGTTGCTGCTGCTAAAGTGCTGCACCAATTCGCGAAAAAAGATGACAAAATTATCGTTAAAGCTGGTTCTTACAATGGCGAAGTGATGAACCCTGCTCAGGTTGCTGAGTTGGCTTCTATTCCAAGCCGCGAAGAACTGTTGTCCAAACTGTTGTTCGTTATGCAAGCTCCTGTATCAGGCTTTGCACGTGGTTTGGCTGCTTTGGCAGAGAAAAAAGCTGGCGAAGAAGCCGCTTAATCAATTTTGTTTCATTTAATCAATTATTTTTTAATACAATATTTGGAGTAAAATAGCATGGCTATTACTAAAGAAGACATTTTGGAAGCCGTTGGTTCTTTGACCGTAATGGAATTGAACGACCTGGTTAAAGCTTTTGAAGAGAAATTTGGCGTTTCTGCTGCTGCCGTTGCAGTTGCAGGTCCTGCAGGTGCTGGTGCAGCTGCTGCTGAAGAAAAAACTGAATTTGACGTAGTATTGGCTTCTGCCGGTGATCAAAAAGTTGGCGTGATTAAAGTTGTCCGCGCTATCACTGGCCTGGGTCTGAAAGAAGCTAAAGACATCGTTGACGGTGCACCTAAAACTCTGAAAGAAGGTGTTTCTAAAGCTGAAGCTGAAGACATCCAAAAACAACTGGAAGAAGCCGGCGCTAAAGTCGAAATCAAATAATTTGATGCTTCCTATGAAGGCTGGCAGTTTTCTGCCAGCCTTATTTTGCTTCTTAAAATAAGCATCAGGTATTGTTTACATTTATTTGCATAGTCTTTATAAAATCATTGCAAATAAATGTAAATATCAGGTTAATGCATGCCGTTGTTTCAGACGGCCTATTATTTAAAATTGCTTTTCGGAGTGTATATGAGCTATTCGTTTACCGAGAAAAAACGTATCCGTAAGAGTTTTGCAAAGCGAGAGAATGTCTTAGATGTTCCTTTCCTGCTGGCAACCCAAATTGATTCTTATGCGAAATTTTTGCAGCTGGAAAATGCTTTTGACCAACGCACTGATGATGGTCTGCAAGCAGCATTTAATTCTATTTTCCCGATTGTGAGCCATAACGGTTATGCGCGATTGGAATTTGTGCATTACACATTGGGCGAGCCTTTATTCGATATTCCTGAATGTCAATTGCGCGGCATTACTTACGCGGCTCCATTGCGTGCCCGTATCCGTTTGGTGATTTTGGATAAAGAAGCATCTAAGCCGACTGTAAAAGAAGTTCGTGAAAACGAAGTGTATATGGGTGAAATCCCATTGATGACGCCAAGCGGCTCTTTTGTCATCAATGGTACTGAGCGTGTGATTGTTTCCCAGCTGCACCGTTCTCCTGGCGTGTTCTTTGAGCATGACCGTGGTAAAACACATTCTTCCGGTAAGCTGTTGTTCTCTGCTCGTATTATTCCTTACCGTGGTTCATGGTTGGATTTCGAATTTGATCCAAAAGATTTGCTGTATTTCCGTATCGACCGTCGCCGTAAAATGCCGGTTACGATTTTGTTGAAAGCTTTGGGCTACAACAATGAACAAATCTTGGATATTTTCTACGACAAAGAAACTTTCTATTTGTCTTCAAACGGTGTTCAAACTGATCTGGTTGCAGGCCGTCTGAAAGGTGAAACTGCCAAAGTTGATATCTTGGATAAAGAAGGCAATGTACTGGTTGCCAAAGGTAAACGTATTACTGCGAAAAATATCCGTGATATTACCAATGCAGGCTTGACTCGTTTGGATGTAGAGCCAGAAAGTCTGATTGGCAAAGCATTGGCTGCGGATCTGATTGATCCGGAAACCGGCGAAGTATTGGCTTCTGCTAACGATGAAATTACAGAAGAGCTGTTGGCCAAACTTGATATCCATGGTGTAAAAGAAATTACGACCCTTTATATCAACGAATTGGATCAAGGCGGTTACATCTCCAGCACTCTGCGTACAGACGAAACTGCTGATCAGCAAGCTGCACGCGTAGCGATTTACCGCATGATGCGTCCTGGCGAACCGCCTACCGAAGAAGCTGTTGAGCAGCTCTTCAACCGCTTGTTCTTCAGTGAAGACAGCTATGATTTGTCTCGCGTAGGCCGTATGAAATTCAATACGCGCACATACGAGCAAAAACTGTCTGAAGCACAACAAAACTCTTGGTATGGCCGTTTGCTGAACGAAACTTTGGCCGGTGCTGCCGAAAAAGGTGGTTACGTTCTGAGCGTTGAAGACATTGTTGCTTCCATTGCTACATTAGTTGAACTGCGTAACGGTCATGGTGAAGTAGACGATATTGACCACTTGGGTAATCGTCGTGTTCGTTCTGTGGGTGAGTTGACTGAAAACCAATTCCGCAGCGGTTTGGCTCGTGTAGAACGTGCAGTTAAAGAGCGTTTGAACCAAGCAGAATCTGAGAACTTGATGCCGCATGACTTGATCAATGCGAAACCTGTTTCTGCCGCGATTAAAGAATTCTTCGGTTCCAGCCAATTGAGCCAATTTATGGATCAGACCAACCCATTGTCTGAAGTAACCCATAAACGCCGTGTATCTGCATTGGGCCCGGGCGGTTTGACTCGCGAACGTGCAGGCTTTGAGGTGCGAGACGTACATCCGACCCACTATGGCCGTGTATGTCCTATTGAAACACCTGAGGGTCCAAACATTGGTTTGATCAACTCATTATCCGTTTATGCGCGTACCAATGATTATGGTTTCTTGGAAACTCCTTACCGCCGTGTTGTCGATGGCAAAGTAACTGAAGAAATCGACTACTTGTCTGCTATCGAAGAAGGCCGTTATGTGATTGCACAGGCGAATGCCGATTTGGACAAAGACGGTAATTTGATTGGCGACTTGGTCACTTGTCGTGAAAAAGGCGAAACCATTATGGCGACGCCTGACCGCGTTCAATATATGGACGTGGCAACCGGTCAAGTGGTATCCGTTGCAGCATCTCTGATTCCATTCTTGGAACATGATGACGCGAACCGTGCATTGATGGGTGCCAACATGCAACGTCAGGCTGTACCGTGTCTGCGCCCTGAAAAACCGATGGTTGGTACCGGTATTGAGCGCTCTGTTGCCGTTGACTCTGCAACTGCAATCGTTGCCCGCCGCGGCGGTGTGGTTGAGTATGTAGATGCCAACCGTGTTGTAGTTCGTGTTCATGATGATGAAGCGACTGCCGGTGAAGTGGGTGTCGATATTTACAACTTGGTTAAATTCACCCGTTCTAACCAATCTACCAACATCAACCAACGTCCGGCCGTAAAAGCAGGCGATGTGTTGCAACGTGGTGACTTGGTGGCCGACGGTGCATCTACCGACTTGGGCGAGTTGGCTTTGGGTCAAAACATGACCATCGCCTTCATGCCATGGAACGGTTACAACTACGAAGACTCGATTCTGATTTCAGAAAAAGTGGCTGCAGACGATCGTTATACTTCGATTCACATTGAAGAGCTGAACGTTGTCGCACGTGACACTAAACTGGGTGCGGAAGACATTACCCGCGATATTCCGAACTTGTCTGAGCGTATGCAAAACCGTTTGGATGAATCCGGTATCGTATATATTGGTGCAGAAGTAGAAGCTGGTGACGTCTTGGTAGGTAAAGTAACACCTAAAGGCGAAACCCAACTGACTCCTGAAGAAAAACTGCTGCGTGCCATCTTCGGTGAAAAAGCGTCTGACGTAAAAGATACTTCATTGCGTATGCCTACCGGCATGAGCGGTACCGTTATCGATGTTCAAGTCTTTACTCGTGAAGGTATTCAACGCGACAAACGTGCTCAATCCATTATTGATTCTGAGCTGAAACGTTACCGTCAAGACTTGAGCGACCAGTTGCGTATTTTTGATAACGACGCATTTGACCGTATCGAGCGTATGATTGTTGGTCAAAAAGCCAATGGTGGTCCGATGAAGCTGGCTAAAGGCAGTGAAATCACTACCGAATATTTGGCGAGCCTGTCCAGCAAACATGATTGGTTTGACATCCGTTTGGCTGACGAAGATTTGGCCAAACAGTTGGAACTGATTAAATTGAGCCTGCAACAAAAACGCGAAGAAGCGGATGAGTTGTATGAGATCAAGAAGAAAAAACTGACCCAAGGCGACGAGCTGCAACCGGGCGTACAAAAAATGGTGAAAGTATTTATCGCCATCAAACGCCGTCTGCAAGCCGGTGACAAAATGGCGGGTCGCCACGGTAACAAAGGTGTGGTATCACGCATTCTGCCGGTGGAAGACATGCCTTACATGGCTGACGGCCGTCCGGTAGACATTGTACTGAACCCATTGGGCGTACCTTCCCGTATGAACATTGGTCAGATTTTGGAAGTTCACTTGGGTTGGGCGGCAAAAGGTATCGGTGAACGCATCGATCGTATGCTGAAAGAGCAACGCAAAGCCAGCGAGCTGCGTGAATTCTTGAACAAACTCTACAACGGTAGCGGTAAGAAAGAAGATTTAGACAGCCTGACAGATGAAGAAATCATCGAATTGGCTTCTAACCTGCGCAAAGGTGCGTCTTTCGCCTCTCCTGTATTCGACGGTGCGAAAGAGTCTGAAATCCGCGAAATGTTGAACTTGGCTTACCCAAGTGAAGATCCTGAGGTTGAGAAACTGGGCTTCAACGACAGTAAAACTCAAATCACGCTGTATGACGGCCGTTCCGGCGAAGCATTTGACCGCAAGGTTACAGTCGGTGTGATGCACTATCTGAAACTGCACCACTTGGTTGACGAAAAAATGCACGCCCGTTCTACCGGTCCATACAGTTTGGTTACCCAGCAGCCTTTGGGCGGTAAAGCTCAGTTCGGTGGCCAACGTTTCGGCGAGATGGAGGTTTGGGCATTGGAAGCATACGGCGCGGCATACACGCTGCAAGAGATGCTGACTGTGAAGTCTGACGACGTGAACGGCCGTACCAAAATGTACGAAAATATCGTCAAAGGTGAACACAAAATCGATGCCGGTATGCCTGAATCCTTCAACGTATTGGTTAAAGAGATTCGCTCACTGGGCTTGGATATCGATTTGGAACGCTACTAAACAGAAGTTTTCAGACGGCCTTTTAAGGTCGTCTGAAAAAGCGGTTTCAGAATAAGAATGAAGCAATCGGCATTTAGGCCATCTGAAATCAAAAGTACCGTTTCCCAATATCGAAAATCCGCCATGCGGTAAAAATACTTCCTTCAAGGAGCAAAAATGAATTTGTTGAACTTATTTAATCCGTTGCAAACTGCCGGCATGGAAGAAGAGTTTGATGCCATCAAAATCGGTATTGCCTCTCCCGAAACCATCCGCTCATGGTCTTATGGCGAAGTTAAAAAACCTGAAACCATCAACTACCGCACGTTCAAACCTGAGCGTGACGGTTTATTCTGTGCCAAAATCTTTGGCCCGGTCAAAGACTATGAATGTTTGTGCGGTAAATACAAACGCTTGAAATTTAAAGGCGTAACCTGTGAAAAATGTGGCGTAGAAGTGACCCTGTCTAAAGTACGCCGCGAACGCATGGGCCACATTGAATTGGCAGCACCAGTTGCCCATATTTGGTTCTTGAAATCCCTGCCTTCCCGCTTGGGTATGGTACTGGACATGACTTTGCGCGATATCGAACGCGTATTGTACTTTGAAGCATTTGTGGTAACCGATCCCGGCATGACTCCGTTGCAACGTCGTCAATTACTGACTGAAGACGATTACTACAACAAACTGGACGAATACGGCGACGACTTCGATGCCAAAATGGGTGCAGAAGGTATCCGTGAATTGTTGCGCACCTTGGATATTACCGGCGAAATCGAAATCCTGCGTCAAGAGCTGGAATCTACCGGTTCTGACACCAAAATTAAAAAAATTGCCAAACGTTTGAAAGTATTGGAAGCTTTCCACCGTTCCGGTATGAAACTGGAATGGATGATTATGGACGTGCTGCCGGTATTGCCGCCTGATTTGCGTCCGTTGGTTCCATTGGATGGCGGTCGTTTTGCCACTTCCGATTTGAACGATTTGTACCGCCGCGTTATTAACCGTAACAACCGTCTGAAACGTCTGTTGGAACTGCATGCGCCTGACATCATCGTTCGTAACGAAAAACGTATGTTGCAAGAAGCAGTTGACTCTCTGTTGGATAACGGCCGTCGCGGTAAAGCCATGACCGGCGCCAACAAACGTCCGCTGAAATCATTGGCTGACATGATTAAAGGTAAAGGCGGCCGCTTCCGTCAAAACCTGCTGGGTAAACGTGTGGACTACTCTGGTCGTTCCGTGATTACCGTAGGTCCATACCTGCGTCTGCACCAATGTGGTCTGCCGAAAAAAATGGCGTTGGAACTGTTCAAACCATTCATTTTCCACAAATTGGAAAAACAAGGTTTGGCGTCTACCGTTAAAGCTGCGAAAAAATTGGTAGAACAAGAAGTACCTGAAGTATGGGATATCTTGGAAGAAGTGATCCGCGAACATCCGATTATGCTGAACCGTGCGCCAACCCTGCACCGTTTGGGTATTCAAGCGTTCGAACCTATCCTGATCGAAGGTAAAGCGATTCAGTTGCACCCATTGGTGTGTGCCGCATTTAACGCCGACTTTGACGGTGACCAAATGGCTGTACACGTTCCATTGAGCTTGGAAGCACAAATGGAAGCACGCACGCTGATGCTGGCTTCAAACAACGTATTGTCTCCAGCCAACGGCGAACCAATCATCGTACCTTCTCAAGATATCGTATTGGGTCTGTACTACATGACCCGCGACCGTATCAATGCCAAAGGCGAAGGCAGCCTGTTTGCCGATGTGAAAGAAGTGCATCGTGCATACCATACCAAACAGGTTGAACTGGGTACGAAAATTACCGTACGTCTGCGCGAATGGGTAAAAAACGAAGCAGGTGAGTTTGAGCCTGTCGTTAACCGTTACGAAACGACTGTCGGCCGTGCATTGTTGAGCGAAATCTTGCCTAAAGGCCTGCCGTTCGAGTACATCAACAAAGCGCTGAAGAAAAAAGAAATTTCTAAACTGATTAACGCATCATTCCGTCTGTGCGGTTTGCGTGACACAGTTATTTTTGCCGACCACTTGATGTATACCGGTTTCGGTTTTGCGGCTAAAGGCGGTATTTCCATTGCGGTTGACGATATGGAAATTCCGAAAGAAAAAGCAGCCTTGCTGGCTGAGGCTAATGCCGAAGTTAAAGAAATCGAAGACCAATACCGTCAAGGTTTGGTGACCAACGGCGAACGTTACAACAAAGTGGTCGATATTTGGGGTCGTGCCGGCGATAAGATCGCTAAAGCGATGATGGACAATCTGTCCAAACAAAAAGTTATCGACCGTGACGGCAACGAAGTTGATCAAGAGTCCTTCAACTCTATTTACATGATGGCCGACTCTGGTGCCCGTGGTTCTGCAGCTCAGATTAAACAGTTGTCCGGTATGCGTGGTTTGATGGCCAAACCTGACGGCTCTATTATCGAAACGCCAATTACCTCTAACTTCCGCGAAGGTTTGACTGTATTGCAATACTTTATTGCGACCCACGGTGCGCGTAAAGGTTTGGCGGATACCGCGTTGAAAACGGCAAACTCTGGTTACCTGACCCGTCGTCTGGTAGACGTAACTCAAGACTTGGTCGTTGTTGAAGACGATTGCGGTACTTCAGACGGCTTTGTCATGAAAGCAGTAGTACAAGGCGGTGACGTAATTGAAGCGTTGCGCGATCGTATTTTAGGCCGTGTTACAGCATCAGATGTTGTTGATCCTTCAACTGGCGAGACTTTGGTTGAGGCAGGTACACTGCTGACTGAGAAATTAGTTGATATCATTGACCAATCTGGTGTTGACGAGGTTAAAGTCCGTACGCCAATTACTTGTAAAACCCGTCATGGCTTGTGTGCACACTGTTATGGCCGCGACTTGGCGCGCGGTAAACTGGTTAACGCTGGTGAAGCTGTAGGTGTAATTGCTGCACAATCTATTGGTGAGCCAGGTACTCAGCTGACCATGCGTACGTTCCACATCGGTGGTGCGGCATCTCGTGCGGCTGCTGCCAGTCAAGTGGAAGCCAAATCCAATGGTACAGCTCGTTTCAGCAGCCAAATGCGTTACGTTGCCAACAACAAAGGCGAATTGGTTGTCATTGGCCGCTCTTGTGAAGTAGTGATTCACGACGATATCGGTCGCGAACGTGAACGTCACAAAGTACCTTACGGTGCAATCCTGCTGGTACAAGACGGCGAAGCCATTAAAGCCGGTCAAACTTTGGCAACTTGGGATCCGCATACCCGTCCGATGATCACCGAACACGCAGGTATGGTGAAATTCGAAAACGTGGAAGAGGGTGTTACCGTTGCGAAACAAACTGACGATGTAACCGGTTTGTCTACTTTGGTAGTGATTGACGGCAAACGTCGTTCTTCTAGTGCTTCTAAACTGTTGCGTCCGACTGTCAAACTGTTGGATGAGAATGGTCTGGAAATTTGCATTCCTGGTACGACTACCCCAGTTTCTATGGCATTCCCGGTCGGTGCGGTGATTACCATCCGTGAAGGTCAGGAAGTCGGTAAGGGTGATGTGTTGGCGCGTATTCCACAAGCGTCTTCTAAAACCCGCGATATTACCGGTGGTTTGCCGCGCGTTGCTGAGTTGTTTGAAGCACGCGTGCCGAAAGATGCAGGTATGTTGGCTGAAATTACCGGTACCGTTTCCTTCGGTAAAGAAACCAAAGGTAAACAGCGTCTGATTATTACCGACGTAGACGGTGTAGCATACGAAACGCTGATTTCTAAAGAGAAACAGATTTTGGTACACGATGGTCAAGTGGTAAACCGTGGTGAAACCATCGTAGACGGTGCCGTAGATCCACACGACATTCTGCGTCTGCAAGGTATCGAAGCATTGGCCCGCTACATTGTTCAAGAGGTACAAGAGGTTTACCGCTTGCAAGGTGTGAAGATTTCCGATAAACACATCGAAGTCATCATCCGTCAAATGTTGCGTCGAGTGAACATTGTGGATGCTGGTGATACAGAGTTTATTACCGGCGAACAAGTTGAGCGTAGCGATGTGATGCTTGCCAATGAAAAAGCGTTGGAAGAAGGTAAAGAGCCTGCACGTTACGAAAACGTATTGTTGGGTATTACCAAAGCCTCTCTGTCCACCGACAGCTTCATTTCTGCTGCATCGTTCCAAGAGACAACCCGCGTTCTGACCGAGGCTGCGATTATGGGCAAACAAGACGAGTTGCGTGGTCTGAAAGAGAACGTCATCGTCGGTCGCTTGATTCCTGCCGGTACTGGTTTGACCTACCACCGCAGCCGCCATCAACAATGGCAAGAAACCGCGCCTGCTGCCGAAGCAGAAAGCGAAAACGCTGCCGAGTAAGGTCGGATAGTGCAGTAAAGCAAAACCGCAAGTCGAAAGACTTGCGGTTTTTTTGTTTTCAGACGGCCTTTTTGGGGGAAAGGCCGTCTGAAAGAAAT
This sequence comes from Neisseria sp. P0009.S007, assembly GCF_051962515.1. Lineage (NCBI taxonomy): Bacteria > Pseudomonadati > Pseudomonadota > Betaproteobacteria > Neisseriales > Neisseriaceae > Neisseria > Neisseria sp. P0009.S007. Next base: position 14,705 of record NZ_JBQCVF010000005.1, read on the forward strand.
GGGTGGTTGTTTTGTATGAAAACCTGATTTCTTCAGGTGGCTGAGCCGGTCGTTGCCGTTTGGGGAAGTTTCAGTTACAAGAAGGTCGAATTCTCCGAATCCGACACTTGATTAGAGAGCAAGAAAACGGTTAAGTACGATATGTTGCTTTTTGGGATAACATACCTACCAAACATCAATGATATTTTCATTGCAAAATTTCCCTATTTATTCTTAATACATATGATATGATTTTATTTCATTTGAATTGAATCATGCGATAAGCCGAGCTTTTCAACAAACTTTATACAATATTTTTAAATTTCATATAGTAAATGCTAAAATGTTGGGTTAGATTAAATTTCTATCGTCTATTTTCAGACGACCTGATTATTCATAACCAATAGCTCGAAAGTTATGCCGTCTGAAATAGATGTTGCATAACTGTCGGGCTATTTTGTCTTACAAACGCCGATAAATAAACGGGGAATAAAAATGAGTTTCCATGCTTACCGAACTAAACCTTTTGAACATACCCATGAAAACAGAGCTTTCAATGATTTATATGTATTGTTGGAACAGAGATATGCTAAAGAAACTGAACCGGTTTATCTTTTAGGAAATGTTTACGCTAATAATACGGAAATCGATGCAGTTGTTCTCAAGTGTAATGCTGTAATTGTGATTGATTTTAAAAATTATGGTGGAGAGATACACTTTTCTGAAAACGGTGTTTGGAAAGCTGACGATGTGCCGGTTAAAGGGGGAGCACAGGTGAATCCTTATCTTCAGCTACGAGCTAACAGGCTGGAGATGTTGGAGTATTTGAAAGATATTACGTTTTCCATGAATCCTAAGAATCATGTGGTTTGTCTTTGTTTGTTTCAGCAGAACATTCAATTTGATATTCAAACCTTACCGCCAAAAATTAAACCATGGTTTCATGTGCAGGATTATCGTAATGCAATCCGTAATATTGATGAGATTACTAATAAAAATACTCGCTTTACCGAGCAAGACTTAAATCTGATTATAAAAAAATTAGAGATTCCTGCTTACCGTTTAGAAGGACGGGCAGCGGAAGTGCGGTTTGCTGATGGAGATAGCGAAGCCGTGTCAGAAGCTGCGGTTGTATTGAATAACACCCAGAGTCAGGCACTTAAAAATATACGGATGTGGTTGGATGACGAAGCTTCAAAAGTCTTTTTCTTAAAGGGGGCGGATAATACCGGCACAATCAAAATTTTACAAACTTTGCAGCAGAAAAACACGGATACGCGGTGTCTGGCTCGTAATATGCGTACAAAAGAGCGTTATGAAAATAATGGCATTAATAATGTTGATAGTATTTATCAGTTTTTGTATGGCAATCGAAAAATCGATACAGAAAATTTGAAGGAAACCTATCAGGTTAAATATAAAGAAATTTACGATTTTCTTCATCAAACCAATATAGATGGCACACCCAAAAAGCAACCGCTTATTGTGATATTAGACGGACATCTGTTTGCCGATGAACATTATGAAAGTGATTTTACCGTTTATGGTTCGGGTTGGTTAGTGCGAGATTTGCTACGGGCTTTGTCTGTCCGCAAAGTTAACCCATCAGAGGAAGAGATAAATGTTCTGGAAAATAAACGAAATGAGGAAGAAACAGTTGATTTTTCAGACTTTCCAAAGATGCTGATTATTGGCGACCCATATCAGTTGTTGCGTGGCGGTAAGAGAAATAATCTTGTATATGGTTCGATTTTTGCTGAAAATAAAATCAGTAGTGAGGCATTTGAATTAAATGCGCAAGATAGAGAAGCGGGAAGCTATGCTGAAATGCTGGATTTTCAGAAACCGTTGATTGAACAAATTAAAACGGAGCGGTTTCTACGTTTACCACGTCCGCAGCAAGGAGTTATCCGCCAAATACAAAAAGGCGAAAAAACAGATGAAATTATTGATAGATTACTGCATTTTCCAAGAGAAGCAGCGATTTTGTGTGGGAAAAACGAGCAGGCTGCCAAAACAAATCTTGCAATCCGAAAAAAATATCTGCAGGCTGAATCAGCTATGGCTTTGGTGTGTGGCGATATTGTGGAATTGCTGAATAAATCAGTCGGTGAAAAAAGGAATGCTATTGAGGGGAAATACGTTGATTTATATCCCCATCGGTTTTATAAGGTTATGGATGCAGGCCGCTATTTTGAGCAATCCATATCGTTAAAAGGGCGCGATTATCCGACAGTTGTACGGTTTGGCGTTGCGGATATTTGTGATAAGAACGAACAGAAATATAAAATTTTGTATCTGCCTGAGGCATTGAGTGGCGCAGAGCTTACAGCAGACCAAAAAATTGCCTTGCGTATTTTTGCAGAGCAGGATGTGAAGCAACATAATCCAGAGATTTGTCATTTAGAGCAGGAAGCAGACCGTCTGAAAGCTGAGCGAGACAGTTTGGAAAAAGATTCTAAAGAGTATAAAGAGAAGGATAACGAATACCAAGATGTTAATAAAAACTATCGCGAGCAGTTAGTAAAAGCCGTATTGGAAAACCGCTATATGAATGCTGCCCGATTGAAGTTTGCATATGCAATGACAGTACACCGTGCCATGCAAGGGGAGCCGTTGCATACAGTTATTTTGGATGCTTCGGCTGCACATGATACGGAGACACCGGCAACAGACAGTTATTTCCGTTTTATTTACAGTACCACAACGGTTGCTGCAGAGTCATTACTGCTGCTGAATTATCATGAACTGAATGAGTGGTCGAAAACGGAGTGGAACATCAAATCAGCCGTTGTTGCACCATTTACAGCTCAGAAGAGATTTCATTTTCTGCAAAGCCGACAACCGACTGACTTTGAAAGAAACATGCCGTTTCCGACCGGTTTTCATCCACATACACCGCAGCAATGGGCTTTACTATTGGCGGTTAACGACATATTGGCAGATAGCGGTTGGCATATTGACAATATTACGCAGCACCAATATAAAGAACGTTATGTTTTCAGTCATTCAGACGGCATTATTGAGTTGGATTTTAATTACAATGGGAAGTTTGAAGTCAATGTTGAGGCTAGCAAGGTTGTGCGTGGAAATGATGAATTGGTATTACAACTTTTAGATTTGTTGAGAGCATCACAGCCAGAGTTTCAAAATAATATTCAAGAAGCGTATTCAGTATTTAAGGATAGAGCAGTTGAAAAAGGCTGGCAGATTTATAGTATCTATGAGAGCAACTTCAAACTTCATGTTGTATTGCAGACCATGAATGAGAAAGTTGGTTTGGAATTGAATATACCGAATGATTCAAAAAAGGGCTTAATCAGTAGTGTGCAGGTTAAGAAAGCAGACAGCCAGAAGATATTGGATAAATTTATAGGGGATTTTTGTGATGGAACAGAATAGTGCGAGAAAAGTTAATGAATTGAGAAAAGGGGGCAAAATAGATGAAGCTTGGAACTTGGCTCAACAGGCGATGCAGAATGAAATGCGGGATTTCTGGCTGGAAAGTGCATTCTTTTGGGCAGGTTATGCGATGTGTAAGCGCATACAGGATAATATTAAGCAGCGGACAGAGAGAAATCCCAAGTGTGAATATCAGCCTTTTCCGCAGGAATCAGCACAGTTTAATTTGGTGTGCCGCTGGTTAAGATGGGCGGATATCCCAGTATGGAATGATGATAATCAGTATGTTTGGCTGCTACGAATTAGTCAGCGTAATTTAAATCATTTTCCTGATTTATTGGTGTTGCTGGTATGTTATTCAGACGGCTTGTTTGAAGAGAAAGATATGCAACCGTATCGGACTGAAAAGGGGGAATCGCCTAGTTTATTATTGAAATTTGGGCGAATGTTGGCAGATGTGTGGCAAAGTAACCCAGATTTCAGAGAGAAAATAAAGGCAGAGGAATTGTTTGCTCTGCTGGCCTATGTCCGCAAATACGCCCAAGATACACAGCATAAAATGTGGTTGGATAAAGATGAGGCCGAATGTTTGCTCGTGGCAGGGCAAACTCTGAAAGCTCAAACCCTAGCGCGTTCGGTGGTTAAGAAAAAACGGCAGGATGCATGGGCATGGGATTTGTTTGCTCATATGTATGCGGCAGAAAATCCGCAAATGGCAATGGAATGTTGGGCTAAATCAATTTTGTGTGCTCATGAAAAATCATTTGCTTTTCCCGCACTTAAATCTGCAGCCTCAATTTTAGCTAAACAAGGATTAGCCGATAAGGCTTCTATGTGTGTTAAAGAAGTGGTTGAGCATTGCCAGCAACAAGGTTGGAATATCAAAAAAGAGGTAACAGAATTATGCTCGCAATCTTGGTATGACGGCAATGTGGATACTGCAGGCTTGAAGCCTTTTTTAAAAACGCTGGCAGCTAATGCGGAAAGTTATCTGATTGGCGAAACGGAAACTGTGTCAGCAATTGTGGTTGGGAAGAATGCGGAGGGAACAAAAATATTTGCCTATGTCCGTAAGGACGAGACTATTGCAGTCCCAGCGAAGATGTTTCAGGGGCAAAGTATCCCGGAGTTGGGTGAGTATTTGGAACTGAAGATCAGTAAAGAAGATCGTTTTTTAGTTTCAGCTAAAATCGGGCAGGAAGTGCATATTGATGGGCTTACTGCCAGGAGTGGGCAGCTAAGAGTTCAGAAAGGTAGCACATATGGTTTTGTCGAAGATATTTTCATTCCGCCACATTTAGTGATTCAAGAGTGGATTGATGACTTTGTTACCGTATTAGCATTTCAAAAGTACGATGAGAAAAAGGCTAAATATGCTTGGCAGGCAATCAAATGTGAGTTAGAGAATTACTCGAAATATAAAGAGCGTTATTTATTGGAAGGAGTTACCAAGAATTTTGGATTGGTATCAAAAGTAGAGCAATCCGGTAAATCCTTTCGGGTGTATCTGAATAAAGATACAAAAATTACTGTTCCGATGCCGCTATTTGAAGGCCAGAAGTTACCAGAGATAGGTGATTACATGGAATTAACCATGAGCTTATCAAGTAAAGTAGTGCTTTCTACCCGAGAGAGTGAACCCAAAGTTATATCTGATGTAAAAATTGAGAGCGATATTCTGCGTGTTCAACAGTCAAAAGATTTTGGTTTTGTAGGAGATATTTATGTATCTGAAAAACTGATACCGAAAGAACATGCAGGAAAATATGTAACAGTATTGTGCATAAAGAAACTCAATAAACAGAAAAACACCTATGGCTGGCAGGCAATTAAATATCTGAAAAATGCGTTTGAGCAAAAAGAGCATTATCTGTCAGAGCAAATGACAGAAATGGCAGGGGTTATCGAGAGTGTCGATAATGTTCACAGATGTTTCTATGTGTATGTAAATAAAGATAGAAAAATTTGTGTTCCTTTTGAGATTTATAATGGAAAAGCGAAGCCGAAGCCTGGTAGCTATGTCATGCTGACTTTAACATCAGATGGTGGTAGTGTATTGGAGGCGATACCAACAGATGAAATTAGTATACAAGGTGTTGGAATAACAAGTGGCTCGCTGCAAAAAAATCCTACAAAGGGTTTCGGATTTGTTGACAATGTGTATGTACCGAAAGAATTAATCGGAAGTATTGAAGACTATACTGAAGTGGAAGTATTGTACATTAATGAGTTTAATCGTAAGGAAAACAGATATACTTTACGGGCGTTGACTTGTTGGGAATACGATTAAGTCTATACATTCAACAGGCCGTCTGAAAAATATATTTTCAGACGGCCTTTGTTGTTAAATCGTTATCACAAAATGAAAAAACATCATGATTTATCAGCAATATGCTTGACTTGTATCTTGCAAAAAAACTATAATTCCACTCTTGCCGACATGGTGTCGGCAAGTATTTAACTCAACAGGACGAGAAAATATGCCAACTATCAACCAATTGGTACGCAAAGGCCGTCAAAAGCCCGTGTACGTAAACAAAGTGCCTGCACTGGAAGCTTGCCCGCAAAAACGTGGCGTGTGCACCCGTGTATACACAACTACCCCTAAAAAACCTAACTCTGCATTGCGTAAGGTATGTAAAGTTCGCCTGACCAACGGTTTTGAAGTAATTTCATACATCGGCGGTGAAGGCCACAACCTGCAAGAGCACAGCGTCGTATTGATTCGCGGCGGTCGTGTAAAAGACTTGCCAGGTGTACGTTACCACACTGTACGCGGTTCTTTGGATACTGCAGGTGTTAAAGACCGTAAACAAGCCCGTTCTAAATACGGTGCTAAGCGTCCTAAATAATTATCGGGACTCAAATAGGCACGTCGGCCGCCTAAGCTGAACAACGGCCGAGTAAGTGAATACTTAATTGGGTATTCATGGGAATAGACCCAACTGAATAGATTAAAGGAAATTAAAATGCCAAGACGTAGAGAAGTCCCTAAGCGCGACGTACTGCCAGATCCAAAATTCGGCAGCGTTGAGCTGACTAAATTCATGAACGTATTGATGATTGACGGTAAAAAATCTGTTGCAGAGCGTATCGTTTACGGTGCTCTGGAGCAAATTGAGAAAAAAACCGGCAAAGTAGCAATCGAAGTATTTAACGAAGCCATTGCAAACGCCAAACCTATCGTGGAAGTGAAAAGCCGCCGTGTAGGTGGTGCAAACTACCAAGTTCCTGTTGAAGTTCGTCCTTCACGTCGTCTGGCCTTGGCAATGCGCTGGGTTCGCGATGCGGCCCGTAAACGTGGTGAGAAATCTATGGACCTGCGTTTGGCGGGTGAATTGATTGATGCGGCTGAAGGTCGTGGCGGTGCGTTGAAAAAACGTGAAGAAGTACACCGCATGGCTGAAGCAAACAAAGCATTCTCTCACTTCCGTTTCTAATATCGAAAGGCTAACAAAATGGCTCGTAAGACCCCTATCAGCCTGTATCGCAATATCGGTATTTCTGCCCATATTGACGCGGGTAAAACAACCACAACAGAACGTATTTTGTTCTATACAGGTTTGACTCATAAATTGGGCGAAGTGCATGACGGCGCGGCTACTACCGACTACATGGAACAAGAGCAAGAGCGTGGTATTACCATTACTTCTGCTGCTGTGACTTCTTATTGGTCTGGTATGGCGAAACAGTTCCCTGAGCACCGTTTCAACATCATCGACACTCCGGGACACGTTGACTTTACTGTAGAGGTAGAGCGTTCTATGCGTGTATTGGACGGCGCGGTAATGGTTTACTGTGCAGTAGGCGGTGTTCAACCTCAATCTGAAACCGTATGGCGTCAAGCTAACAAATACCAAGTACCTCGCTTGGCATTTGTAAACAAAATGGACCGTCAAGGTGCCAACTTCTTCCGCGTTGTTGAGCAAATGAAAACCCGTTTGCGCGCAAACCCAGTACCTATCGTGATTCCGGTTGGTGCGGAAGACAGCTTCAGCGGTGTCGTTGACCTGTTGAAAATGAAATCCATTATTTGGAATGAAGCCGATAAAGGTACAACCTTTACCTATGGCGACATTCCTGCTGAATTGGTTGAGACTGCCGAAGAATGGCGTCAAAACATGATTGAAGCTGCAGCAGAAGCCAGCGAAGAATTGATGGACAAATACTTGGGCGGTGATGAGCTGACTGAAGAAGAAATCGTAGGCGCATTGCGTCAACGTACTTTGGCCGGTGAAATTCAACCAATGTTGTGCGGTTCAGCATTTAAAAACAAAGGTGTTCAACGTATGTTGGATGCAGTTGTAGAATTGCTGCCTGCTCCTACCGACATTCCTCCAGTTCAAGGTGTTAACCCTAACACTGAAGAAGCCGACAGCCGTCAAGCCAGCGATGAAGAGAAATTCTCTGCATTGGCGTTCAAAATGTTGAATGATAAATACGTTGGTCAGCTGACTTTCATCCGCGTTTACTCTGGTGTGGTGAAATCCGGTGATACCGTATTGAACTCTGTAAAAGGTACTCGCGAACGTATCGGTCGCTTGGTGCAAATGACTGCTGCAGACCGTACTGAAATTGAAGAAGTACGCGCTGGTGATATTGCAGCTGCGATCGGTCTTAAAGACGTTACTACTGGTGAGACCTTGTGTGCAGAAAGCGCACCTATCATCTTGGAACGCATGGAATTCCCTGAGCCGGTAATCCATATTGCCGTTGAGCCGAAAACCAAAGCCGACCAAGAGAAAATGGGTATCGCCCTGAACCGTCTGGCGAAAGAAGACCCTTCTTTCCGCGTTCGTACAGACGAAGAGTCCGGTCAAACCATTATTTCTGGTATGGGTGAGCTGCACTTGGAAATTATTGTTGACCGTATGAAACGCGAATTCGGCGTGGAAGCAAACATCGGTGCGCCTCAAGTGGCTTACCGTGAAACCATCCGCAAAGAAGTTGAAGCTGAATACAAACATGCCAAACAATCTGGTGGTAAAGGTCAATACGGTCACGTTGTGATCAAAATGGAACCTATGGAACCAGGTGGTGCGGGCTACGAATTTATCGATGAAATTAAAGGTGGTGTGATTCCTCGCGAATTTATTCCGTCTGTCGATAAAGGTATTCGCGATACTTTGCCTAACGGTATCGTTGCCGGTTACCCAGTAGTTGACGTACGTGTGCGTCTGATCTTCGGTTCTTCACACGATGTTGACTCCTCTCAACTGGCCTTCGAATTGGCTGCGTCTCAAGCCTTCAAAGAAGGTATGCGTAAAGCCAATCCAGCTCTGTTGGAACCAATCATGGCAGTTGAGGTGGAAACACCTGAAGAATACATGGGTGACGTAATGGGCGACTTGAACCGTCGTCGTGGTGTTGTATTGGGTATGGATGATGACGGCATCGGCGGTAAAAAAGTCCGTGCCGAAGTGCCTCTGGCAGAAATGTTCGGTTATTCTACCGACCTGCGTTCTGCAACCCAAGGCCGCGCTACTTACTCTATGGAGTTCAAGAAATATTCTGAAGCTCCTGCCCACATAGCTGCTGCTGTAACTGAAGCCCGTAAAGGCTAATCAGGCAAATAGGTCGTCTGAAAGGCTGAAATGATTTTTCAGACGGCCTCTGTTCTTTAATCGATCTTTAATGTAAAGGAATTAGCTCATGGCTAAGGAAAAATTTGAACGTAGCAAACCGCACGTAAACGTTGGCACCATCGGTCACGTTGACCATGGTAAAACCACTCTGACTGCTGCTTTGACTACTATTTTGGCTAAAAAATTTGGTGGTGCTGCAAAAGCTTACGACCAAATCGACAACGCTCCTGAAGAAAAAGCCCGCGGTATTACCATTAATACCTCACACGTAGAATACGAAACTGAAACCCGTCACTACGCACACGTAGACTGCCCAGGCCACGCCGACTACGTTAAAAACATGATTACCGGTGCTGCCCAAATGGACGGCGCGATCTTGGTATGTTCCGCAGCTGACGGTCCTATGCCACAAACTCGCGAACACATCCTGTTGGCCCGCCAAGTAGGTGTACCTTACATCATCGTATTCATGAACAAATGCGACATGGTTGACGATGCCGAGTTGTTGGAACTGGTTGAAATGGAAATCCGTGACTTGTTGTCAAGCTACGACTTCCCAGGTGATGACTGCCCAATCGTACAAGGTTCTGCACTGAAAGCCTTGGAAGGTGACGCTGGTTACGAAGAAAAAATCTTCGAATTGGCTGCTGCTCTGGACAGCTACATCCCAACACCTGAGCGTGCTGTGGACAAACCTTTCTTGTTGCCTATCGAAGACGTATTCTCTATCTCCGGTCGTGGTACAGTAGTAACCGGTCGTGTAGAGCGCGGTATCATCCACGTTGGTGACGAGATCGAAATCGTAGGTCTGAAAGAAACTCAAAAAACCACTTGTACCGGTGTTGAAATGTTCCGCAAACTGCTGGACGAAGGTCAAGCAGGTGACAACGTAGGCGTATTGCTGCGTGGTACTAAACGTGAAGATGTAGAGCGTGGTCAAGTATTGGCTAAACCAGGTACTATCACTCCTCACACCAAATTCAAAGCAGAAGTATACGTACTGAGCAAAGAAGAGGGTGGTCGTCACACTCCATTCTTCGCTAACTACCGTCCACAATTCTACTTCCGTACTACTGACGTAACTGGTGCAGTTACTTTGGAAGAAGGTGTAGAAATGGTAATGCCAGGTGAGAACGTAACCATTACTGTAGAACTGATTGCGCCTATCGCTATGGAAGAAGGTCTGCGCTTTGCGATTCGCGAAGGTGGTCGTACCGTAGGTGCGGGTGTGGTTTCTTCTGTAATTGCTTAATTGAGGGATATTGATAAATGGCAAACCAAAAAATCCGTATCCGCCTGAAAGCTTATGATTACAGTCTGATTGACCGTTCTGCGCAAGAAATCGTTGAAACTGCCAAACGTACTGGCGCTGTTGTTAAAGGTCCGATTCCTTTGCCAACTAAAATCGAACGTTTCAACATCTTGCGTTCTCCTCACGTGAATAAAACTTCTCGTGAACAATTGGAAATCCGTACCCACTTGCGTCTGATGGACATCGTGGACTGGACTGACAAAACTACTGATGCACTGATGAAACTGGATCTTCCAGCGGGTGTGGATGTAGAAATTAAAGTTCAATAAGAACTGAAAAACCGAACAGCTTGGCTGTTCGGTTTTTTTATAGAATTCTTAGGCCGTCTGAAAATTGTCAGACATTTGGCAACGCTTCATCCGAAAAAAATGATGGTTTTAAGAAGTTAAATTGAAATTTTTGTTGATATTTCTTTGATTTGTCAATTATAATGGTGGACTTGGTACATCCGTATCAAGTTTAACTTTGTCTGAAAGGCAGGCCAATCGTAGCCCGCCCCTTTACTTAAAAGGAAAATAATCATGACTTTAGGTCTGGTTGGACGCAAAGTTGGTATGACTCGCGTGTTCGACGAACAGGGTGTTTCTGTTCCGGTAACTGTTTTGGATATGTCTGCCAACCGCGTTACACAAGTGAAATCCAAAGATACTGACGGCTACACTGCTGTACAAGTTACCTTTGGTCAGAAAAAAGCTAATCGTGTCAACAAAACTGAAGCCGGTCACTTTGCTAAAGCGAGTGTTGAAGCTGGTCGCGGTTTGGTTGAGTTTGCTTTGACTGAAGAAAAGCTGGCTGAATTAAAAGTCGGTGATGAAATTACCGTTTCTATGTTTGAAGTTGGTCAATTGGTAGATGTAACCGGTACCTCTAAAGGTAAAGGTTTCTCTGGTACGATCAAACGTCATAACTTCGGTGCTCAACGTACTTCCCACGGTAACTCCCGTTCTCACCGTGTTCCTGGTTCTATCGGTATGGCACAAGACCCTGGTCGCGTGTTCCCTGGTAAACGTATGGCAGGTCAATACGGTAACACTAAAGCAACTGTTCAAAAATTGGAAGTTGTGCGTGTTGATGCTGAACGCCAACTCTTGTTGGTTAAAGGTGCTGTTCCGGGTTCGGTTAACAGCGACGTCGTGGTTCGTCCTAGCGTGAAAGTAGGTGCGTAATGGAATTGAAAGTAATTGACGCTAAAGGACAAGTATCTGGCAGCTTGGCTGTTTCTGATGCTTTGTTTGCTCGTGAATACAATGAAGCTCTGGTTCACCAACTGGTTACTGCTTACTTGGCAAATGCCCGTTCTGGTAATCGTGCTCAAAAGACTCGTGCCGAAGTAAACCACTCTACTAAAAAACCATGGCGCCAAAAAGGTACCGGTCGTGCTCGTTCCGGTATGACTTCTTCTCCGCTGTGGCGTAAAGGTGGTCGTGCATTCCCAAACAAACCTGACGAAAACTTCACTCAAAAAGTGAACCGTAAAATGTACCGTGCCGGTATGGCGACTATTTTGTCCCAATTGGCTCGTGATGAACGTTTGTTTGCAATCGAAGCATTGACTGCTGAAACTCCTAAAACCAAAGTTTTTGCTGAACAAGTGAAAAATTTGGGTTTGGAGCAAGTTCTGTTTGTAACTAAACAGCTCGACGAGAATGTTTACTTGGCTTCACGCAACTTGCCTAACGTATTGGTTTTGGAAGCTCAACAAGTTGATCCTTACAGCTTGCTGCGTTACAAAAAAGTCGTTATCACTAAAGATGCAGTTGCACAATTAGAGGAGCAATGGGTATGAATCAACAACGTTTGACTCAAGTAATCTTGGCACCTATCGTTTCTGAAAAAAGCAACGTATTGGCTGAAAAACGTAACCAAATGACGTTTAAAGTTTTGGCAAATGCAACAAAACCTGAAATTAAAGCGGCTGTTGAGCTGCTGTTCGGCGTTCAAGTTGCAGACGTTACTACTGTTACCATTAAAGGTAAAGTTAAACGTTTTGGTCGCACTTTAGGTCGTCGCAGCGATGTTAAAAAGGCTTATGTAAGCTTGGCTGCCGGTCAAGAGTTGGATTTGGAAGCCGCTGCTGCAGCTGCAGATAAGGAATAAACAAAATGGCAATCGTTAAAATGAAGCCGACCTCTGCAGGCCGTCGCGGCATGGTTCGCGTGGTAACAGAAGGTTTGCACAAAGGTGCACCTTATGCACCTCTGCTAGAAAAGAAAAATTCTACTGCCGGTCGTAACAACAATGGTCATATCACTACCCGTCATAAAGGTGGTGGCCATAAACATCATTACCGCGTTGTAGATTTTAAACGTAACAAAGACGGTATCCCTGCAAAAGTAGAGCGTATCGAATATGACCCTAACCGTACTGCATTTATCGCACTGTTGTGCTATGCAGATGGTGAGCGTCGCTACATCATTGCTCCTCGTGGTATTCAAGCCGGTGCAGTATTGGTTTCCGGTGCTGAGGCTGCTATCAAAGTAGGTAACACTTTGCCGATCCGCAATATTCCTGTTGGTACAACTATTCACTGTATCGAAATGAAACCAGGTAAAGGTGCGCAAATTGCGCGTTCTGCTGGTGCTTCTGCGGTATTGCTTGCAAAAGAAGGTGCTTACGCTCAAGTTCGTTTGCGTTCTGGTGAAGTACGCAAAATTAGCGTAAATTGCCGTGCAACTATCGGTGAAGTTGGTAACGAAGAACAAAGCCTCAAAAAAATCGGTAAAGCTGGTGCTAACCGCTGGCGTGGTATTCGTCCGACCGTTCGTGGTGTTGTAATGAACCCTGTTGATCACCCGCATGGTGGTGGTGAAGGCCGTACTGGTGAAGCTCGCGAACCGGTTAGCCCATGGGGTACTCCTGCTAAGGGCTACCGCACTCGTAATAACAAACGCACGGATAACATGATTGTTCGTCGTCGTTACTCAAATAAAGGTTAATTAGTATGGCTCGTTCATTAAAAAAAGGCCCATATGTAGACCTGCATTTGCTGAAAAAAGTAGATGCTGCTCGTGCAAGCAACGACAAACGCCCAATTAAAACTTGGTCACGTCGTTCTACCATTTTGCCTGATTTCATTGGTCTGACTATCGCTGTACACAACGGTCGCACTCACGTGCCTGTGTTTATCAGTGACAACATGGTTGGTCATAAATTAGGTGAGTTCTCATTGACCCGTACCTTTAAAGGCCACTTGGCCGATAAAAAGGCTAAAAAGAAATAAGGTGAATCATGAGAGTAAGTGCACAACATAAAAACGCCCGTATTTCAGCTCAAAAAGCTCGTTTGGTAGCTGATTTGATTCGTGGTAAAGACGTTGCCCAAGCTTTGAATATCTTGGCATTCAGCCCTAAAAAAGGTGCTGAGCTGATTAAAAAAGTATTGGAATCAGCAATCGCCAATGCCGAACACAACAATGGTGCAGACATTGACGAACTGAAAGTGGTAACTATCTTTGTTGACAAAGGTCCAAGCTTGAAACGTTTTCAAGCTCGTGCCAAAGGTCGCGGTAACCGCATCGAGAAACAAACTTGTCATATTAACGTGACAGTGGGCAACTAAGGAAAAGCTATGGGACAAAAGATTAACCCTACAGGCTTTCGCCTGGCGGTAACTAAAGACTGGTCTTCAAAATGGTTTGCTAAAAGCACCGACTTTTCTACTGTTTTGAAACAAGATATTGATGTTCGTAACTACTTGCGTAAAAAACTGGCTAATGCTTCAGTTGGTCGCGTAGTGATCGAGCGTCCTGCTAAATCTGCACGTATTACTATTCACTCTGCTCGTCCAGGTGTGGTTATTGGTAAAAAAGGTGAGGATATTGAAATCTTGAAGCGTGACTTGCAAACTCTGATGGGTGTGCCTGTTCATGTAAATATTGAAGAGATTCGTCGTCCTGAATTGGATGCACAAATCATTGCTGATGGTATTGCCCAGCAGCTTGAAAAACGTGTTCAATTCCGTCGCGCTATGAAACGTGCAATGCAAAATGCAATGCGTTCTGGTGCTAAAGGCATCAAGATCATGACTTCAGGTCGTCTGAATGGTGCTGATATCGCTCGTAGCGAATGGTACCGTGAAGGTCGTGTGCCTTTGCATACTTTGCGTGCGAACGTAGATTATGCAACTAGCGAAGCGCACACTACTTATGGTGTACTGGGTCTGAAAGTTTGGGTTTATACAGAAGGTAATATTAAATCTTCTAAACCTGAGCATGAGAAGAAACAAAGAAAGGCAGGTGGACGTAATGCTGCAGCCAACTAGACTGAAATATCGCAAGCAACAAAAAGGTCGTAATACCGGTATTGCTACTCGCGGTAACAAAGTAAGTTTCGGTGAGTTCGGTTTGAAAGCCGTAGGTCGTGGTCGTTTGACTGCCCGCCAAATCGAAGCTGCTCGTCGTACTATGACTCGTCATATTAAACGTGGCGGTCGTATTTGGATTCGTGTATTCCCTGATAAACCAATTACTGAAAAACCTATCCAAGTTCGTATGGGTGGCGGTAAAGGTAATGTGGAATATTACATTGCTGAAGTTAAACCAGGCAAAGTATTGTACGAAATGGACGGTGTTCCTGAGTCTTTGGCTCGTGAAGCATTTGAATTGGCCGCTGCCAAATTGCCTATTCCTACAACCTTTGTAGTAAGACAGGTGGGTCAATAATGAAAGCAAATGAATTGAAAGACAAATCTATTGAGCAATTAAACTCTGATTTGTTGGACTTGTTGAAAGCTCAGTTTGGCTTACGCATGCAAAATGCAACCGGTCAGTTGGGTAAATCTAGCGAGTTGAAACGTGTACGTCGCGATATTGCTCGTATTAAAACCATTTTAACTGAAAAAGGTGCTAAGTAATGAGCGAAGCTAAAAATGTTCGTACTTTGCAAGGCAAAGTGGTAAGCGACAAAATGGACAAAACTGTTACAGTATTGGTTGAACGTAAGGTTAAACACCCTCTGTACGGTAAAATTATTCGTTTATCAACTAAAATCCATGCCCATGATGAAAACAATCAATATGGCATTGGTGATGTAGTGGTAATCGAGGAATCTCGTCCTTTGTCAAAAACCAAGTCTTGGGTTGTAAAGGAATTGGTTGAGAAAGCCCGTACTGTTTGATTTAAAACACAGTAATGCAGCTTAATAAGAAACGAAGTCTTGCAGCAAAGTTAATTTGCGTGTAAACTTCGTTTCTTATCTTCCAGCTTCTTATGGAAGTTTCTCTCCCTTCGGGATCCAAGACTGGTTTACTAGAACCGTGATGGTTTCATTTAATAAGCAGCTTAAAGTAAGGTGCGAGTTATATGAAAGTGGTAAATTAAGTTGGTTAATTTAAAGGTACTAATATGATTCAAATGCAGACCATCTTAGATGTGGCTGATAACTCTGGTGCGCGTCGCGTAATGTGCATCAAAGTATTAGGCGGATCTAAGCGTCGCTACGCTTCTGTTGGCGACATTATTAAAGTTGCAGTTAAAGATGCAGCCCCGCGTGGTCGTGTCAAAAAAGGTGATGTATACAATGCGGTAGTTGTTCGTACTGCTAAAGGTGTGCGTCGTCCTGATGGTGCGTTAATTAAATTCGATAACAATGCTGCTGTGTTGTTGAATAATAAACTTGAACCTCTGGGTACCCGTATTTTTGGTCCGGTAACCCGTGAATTGCGTACTGAGCGATTTATGAAAATCGTTTCATTGGCGCCTGAAGTATTATAAGGAATAGCGCGATGAATAAAATCATTAAAGGCGATCAGGTTGTAGTGATTACCGGTAAAGATAAAGGTAAGCAAGGTCAAGTAGTTCGAGTATTGGGTGATAAAGTTGTTGTTGAGGGTGTTAATGTTGTAAAACGCCATCAAAAACCTAATCCAATGCGTGGTATTGAGGGTGGCATTATTGCTAAAGAAATGCCTTTAGATATTTCTAATATTGCAATCCTGAATCCGGAAACTAATAAAGCTGACCGTGTTGGTATTAAGCTGATTGAAAATGAAGGCAAAGTTAAACGCGTTCGTTTCTTCAAATCAAATGGCTCTATCATTGGAGCATAAGGAGATAACATGGCTCGTTTGAGAGAGTTTTATAAAGATACAGTTGTTCCTGAATTGGTTAAACAATTTGGTTACAAATCAGTAATGGAAGTTCCACGTATTGAAAAAATCACCTTAAATATGGGTGTAGGTGAAGCTGTTGCTGATAAAAAAGTAATGGAGCATGCTGTTTCTGATTTAGAGAAAATTGCTGGTCAAAAACCAGTTGTTACTGTTGCTCGTAAATCTATCGCAGGTTTTAAAATCCGTGATAACTATCCAGTTGGTTGCAAAGTAACATTGCGTCGTGATCAAATGTTTGAATTCTTAGATCGTTTGATTACTATTGCATTGCCTCGCGTACGTGACTTCCGCGGTGTAAGCGGTAAATCATTTGATGGTCGTGGCAATTACAATATGGGCGTTCGTGAGCAAATTATTTTCCCGGAAATTGAATACGATAAAATCGATGCTTTGCGTGGTTTGAATATTACTATTACAACTACTGCAAAAACTGATGAAGAAGCGAAAGCTTTGTTGTCACTGTTCAAGTTTCCGTTTAAAGGATAATCATGGCTAAGAAAGCACTTATTAATCGTGAGCTGAAACGTCAAGCATTGGCGAAAAAGTTTGCAGCTAAACGTGAGGCAATTTTCGCTGTTATTAATGATGCTAATGCGACTGAAGAAGAACGTTTTGAGGCACGTTTGAAATTTCAATCCATTCCTCGTAATGCAGCACCTGTACGTCAACGTCGTCGTTGTGCTTTAACAGGTCGTCCTCGTGGCACTTTCCGTAAATTTGGTTTGGGCCGTATTAAAATCCGTGAAATCGCTATGCGTGGCGAGATCCCTGGTGTTGTTAAAGCTAGCTGGTAATAGGAGTATAAATAATGAGTATGCATGATCCTATTTCCGATATGTTGACTCGTATTCGCAATGCGCAACGTGCTAATAAAGCAGCAGTTGCCATGCCTTCTTCTAAACTGAAATGTGCAATTGCAAAAGTTCTGAAAGAAGAAGGTTATATCGAGGATTTTGCGGTTTCTGCTGATGCAAAACCGGTATTGGAAATTCAATTGAAATACTATGCAGGTCGTCCTGTGATTGAGCAAATTAAACGTGTTTCACGTCCAGGTTTGCGTATTTACAAAGCATCAAGTGAGATCCCTAGCGTAATGAATGGCCTGGGTGTCGCTATTGTTAGTACTTCTAAAGGTGTAATGACTGATCGCAAAGCCCGTTCTGAGGGTGTTGGTGGTGAGTTGTTGTGCATCGTAGCCTAGTGGAGAAAAGTAAATGTCACGCGTCGCAAAAAACCCAGTGACTGTTCCTGCTGGTGTAGAAGTAAAATTCGGAACAGATGCATTGGTTATCAAAGGTAAAAACGGCGAATTGTCTTTTCCTTTGCATTCCGATGTTGCTATTGAACTGAACGATGGTAAATTGACTTTTGCTGCAAAAAATGACAGTAAACAGGCTAATGCTATGTCTGGTACTGCTCGTGCATTGGTTAATAACATGGTTAAGGGTGTTTCTGAAGGTTTTGAGAAAAAACTTCAATTGATTGGTGTGGGTTATCGTGCCCAAGCTCAGGGCAAAGTTTTGAACTTGTCTTTGGGTTTCTCTCATCCAATCGTATACGAAATGCCTGAAGGTGTTTCTGTTCAAACTCCTAGCCAAACAGAAATCGTTTTGACTGGTGCAGATAAACAAGTGGTTGGCCAAGTCGCTGCTGAAATTCGTGCATTCCGTTCTCCTGAGCCTTATAAAGGTAAAGGTGTTCGTTATGTGGGTGAAGTAGTAGTGATGAAAGAAGCCAAGAAAAAATAATTGAGGTTCACTAATGGATAAACATACAACCCGACTCCGTCGTGCACGCAAAACCCGTGCGCGTATTGCGGACTTGAAAATGGTAAGATTATGTGTGTTCCGCAGCAATAATCATATTTATGCTCAAGTAATTAGTGCTGAAGGTGATAAAGTATTGGCTCAAGCCTCTACATTGGAAGCTGAAGTACGTAGTAGCCTGAAATCAGGTAGTAACGTTGAAGCAGCAGCTGTAGTTGGTAAGCGTATTGCTGAAAAAGCTAAAGCAGTGGGTGTTGAAAAAGTTGCTTTTGACCGTTCAGGTTTCCAATATCACGGTCGTGTGAAAGCTTTGGCTGAAGCTGCACGTGAAAATGGTTTAAGCTTCTAATATTTGGAGACTTTCAGATGGCAAAACATGAAATTGAAGAACGCGGTGACGGCCTGATTGAAAAGATGGTCGCAGTTAATCGCGTGACTAAAGTAGTTAAAGGTGGCCGTATCATGGCTTTCTCTGCACTGACTGTTGTTGGTGATGGTGATGGTCGCATCGGTATGGGCAAAGGTAAATCAAAAGAAGTACCAGTTGCTGTTCAAAAAGCAATGGATCAAGCTCGACGCTCTATGATTAAAGTACCTTTGAAAAACGGTACTATTCATCATGAAGTTATTGGTCGTCATGGTGCTACTAAGGTATTTATGCAACCTGCTAAAGAAGGTAGCGGTGTGAAAGCTGGTGGTCCAATGCGTTTAGTATTTGATGCTATGGGTATTCATAACATTTCAGCTAAAGTACATGGTTCTACTAATCCTTACAATATTGTACGCGCTACATTAGACGGTTTGTCTAAATTGTATACCCCTGCTGATATTGCTGCTAAACGTGGCTTGACAGTAGAAGATATTTTGGGAGCTAACCATGACTAAGCAAAAAAAGATTAAAGTTACATTGGTTAAGAGCCTGATCGGTACAATTGAATCTCATCGTGCATGTGCTCGCGGTTTAGGTTTGCGCCGTCGTGAACATACTGTAGAGGTTTTGGATACCCCTGAAAACCGTGGCATGATCAATAAAATCAGCTACTTGTTGAAAGTGGAGTCTTAATATGTTTTTGAATACTATTCAACCTGCTGAGGGTGCTACTCACGCTAGTCGTCGTGTAGGCCGTGGTATTGGTAGCGGCTTGGGTAAGACAGGTGGTCGTGGTCATAAAGGTCAAAAAAGCCGTTCTGGTGGCTTCCACAAGGTAGGTTTTGAAGGCGGTCAAATGCCTTTGCAACGTCGTCTGCCGAAACGTGGTTTCAAATCTTTGACTGCGGCCGCTAATGCTGAAGTTCGTTTGAGTGAATTGAATCTGATTGCTGTGAACGAGATTGATGTCTTGGTTCTTAAACAAGCTGGTCTGATTCCTGCAACTGCTTCTAATGTAAAAGTTATTGCTTCTGGTGAAATCTCAAAAGCAGTTACCTTGAAAGGTGTAAAAGCTACTAAAGGTGCTAAAGCTGCTATTGAAGCTGCCGGTGGTAAAGTAGAAGAATAAGGCTTGCACTACAGTGGCTAATCAACAATCTTTATCAGGATTATCCAAATTTGGTGATCTGAAAAAACGTCTGGTGTTCCTTTTAGGTGCTTTAGTCGTTTTCCGTATTGGTGCTCATATACCGGTACCGGGCGTAGATGCTGTTGCATTAGCTAAGTTATACGAAGGCGCTGCAAACGGCATATTCGGAATGTTAAATATGTTCTCGGGTGGTTCGTTGGAGCGCTTTAGTATATTTGCAATTGGTATCATGCCTTATATTTCATCGTCGATTATTGTTCAGCTTGCTTCTGAAATTGTTCCTTCTTTAAAAGCTTTAAAGAAGGAAGGTGAGGCTGGTAGGAAAATAATTACGAAATATACTAGGTATGGGACGGTATTATTGGCTGTATTGCAAAGCTTTGGTGTTGCAACATTTGTTTATCAACAAGGTGTTGTTGTAACGAGTTCGCTTGAGTTTCATATTTCTACAGTGGTCTGTTTGGTTACAGGTACTATGTTTCTGATGTGGTTAGGGGAGCAAATTACCGAGCGTGGTATTGGTAATGGTATTTCTTTAATTATTACAGCAGGCATTGTATCGGGTATCCCATCCGGTATTGTTCGGTTATTAACTTTGACTGAACAAGGCTCTATGAGTATGTTGATGGCGGTATCAATTGTGATTGGTATTTTGCTGTTGATCTATGCTGTAGTTTATTTTGAGAGTGCTCAGCGTAAAGTTCCTGTGCATTATGCTAAAAGACAGTTTGGCTCTGGAATAATGCCGGGACAAAGCATTCATATGCCGTTCAAGCTAAATATGGCAGGTGTTATTCCTCCTATTTTTGCTTCCAGTATTATTTTATTTCCATCTACACTTTTAGGTTGGTTTGGTTCAAATAGTACGAATTCTGTTCTTCATAAGGTTGCTGCAATGCTGCAACACGGACAGCCTTTGTATATTGGATTGTTTGCAACAACTATTATCTTCTTCTGCTATTTCTATACTGCTTTAGTATTTAGCCCTAAAGAAATGGCTGAGAATTTGAAGAAAAGTGGTGCATTTGTACCTGGTATTCGCCCAGGTGAGCAAACTTCTAGATATTTGGAAAAAGTTGTACTGAGACTAACATTATTTGGTGCTTTGTATATCACTACAATCTGTCTGATACCTGAATTTTTAACGACAGCATTGAATGTACCTTTCTATTTAGGCGGAACATCTTTGCTTATCTTGGTTGTCGTTACAATGGATTTTAGGACGCAAATCAATTCCTACGTAATGAGCAGTCAGTATGAAGATTTGATGAGTCGTCCAGATATGAAATCTTTATCACGTAAGTAGGCTTATGGCTAAAGAAGATACCATACAGATGCAGGGTGAAATCCTTGAGACTTTGCCCAATGCAACGTTTAAAGTAAAACTGGAAAATGATCATGTAGTACTTGGTCATATCTCTGGAAAAATGCGAATGCACTATATCCGTATTTCTCCAGGTGATAAGGTAACAGTTGAATTAACTCCTTATGATTTAACCCGTGCTCGGATTGTTTTCCGAGCAAGATAAACGATAAAAGGAAATAAAATGCGTGTACAACCTTCTGTAAAGAAAATTTGTCGCAATTGCAAGATTATTCGTCGTAATCGTGTAGTTCGCGTAATTTGTACTGACCCACGTCACAAACAACGTCAAGGTTAAGAAGCTAGTTTTCTTAACTATTGATTTTGTGGTATAGTGACATACTTTGCCCTAAAAAGGAAAAAATATGGCTCGTATTGCAGGGGTAAATATCCCTAATAATGCCCATATCGTAATTGGCCTTCAGGCTATTTATGGTATTGGTGCGACTCGTGCTAAATTGATTTGTGAGGCAGCAAATATTGCTCCTACTACTAAAGCAAAAGATTTGGACGAGGCTCAATTAGACGCTTTGCGTGAGCAAGTTGCTAAATATGAAGTTGAAGGCGATTTGCGTCGTGAAGTAACGATGAGCATTAAACGACTGATGGATATGGGTTGCTATCGCGGCTTCCGTCATCGTCGTGGCTTGCCTTGTCGTGGTCAACGCACTCGCACAAATGCTCGTACCCGTAAAGGTCCGCGCAAAGCGATTGCCGGTAAGAAATAAATTTTAAGGAATTTGATTAATGGCTAAAGCAAACACAGCTTCGCGTGTACGTAAAAAAGTACGTAAAACCGTAAGCGAAGGTATTGTGCACGTTCATGCATCTTTCAACAATACCATCATTACAATCACTGACCGTCAAGGCAATGCATTGTCTTGGGCTACCTCTGGCGGCGCTGGTTTTAAAGGTTCTCGTAAAAGTACACCATTTGCAGCACAAGTTGCAGCAGAAGCAGCTGGTAAAGTTGCCCAAGAGTATGGCGTTAAAAATTTAGAAGTCCGCATTAAAGGCCCTGGCCCTGGTCGCGAATCTTCTGTACGTGCTTTAAACGCTCTTGGTTTCAAGATTACCAGCATTACTGACGTTACCCCGTTGCCTCATAACGGTTGCCGTCCGCCTAAAAAACGTCGTATTTAATATTGGAGTGATTTAAAACATGGCACGTTATATTGGCCCTAAATGTAAATTAGCACGTCGCGAAGGTACGGATCTGTTTTTGAAGAGTGCACGTCGCTCTTTGGATTCAAAATGTAAAATGGATTCTGCACCTGGTCAGCACGGTGCGAAAAAACCACGTTTGTCAGACTACGGTTTGCAATTGCGTGAAAAACAAAAAATCCGTCGTATTTATGGTGTGTTAGAACGCCAATTCCGTCGTTACTTTGCGGAAGCTGATCGTCGTAAAGGTTCTACCGGTGAATTGCTGTTGCAATTGCTGGAGTCCCGTTTGGATAATGTCGTTTATCGTATGGGTTTTGGCTCTACCCGCGCTGAAGCACGTCAATTGGTTTCTCATAAAGCTATCGTTGTAAACGGTCAGGTTGTTAATATCCCTTCTTTCCAAGTTAAAGCAGGCGATGTTGTAGCTGTTCGTGAAAAAGCTAAGAAACAAGTACGTATCCAAGAGGCATTGAGCTTGGCTACTCAAATTGGCTTGCCAAGCTGGGTATCTGTTGATGCCGACAAATTGGAAGGTGTATTCAAAAATATGCCGGATCGCTCAGAATTGTCTGGCGATATTAATGAACAGCTGGTGGTAGAGTTCTACTCTAAATAATGCTAGCTCAATGAGGGACAGTTAAATGCAAAATAGCACAACCGAATTTTTGAAACCTCGTCAAATCGATGTAGATACCTTGTCTTCTACTCGAGCTAAGGTGTCTATGCAGCCATTTGAGCGTGGTTTTGGTCATACTTTAGGTAATGCTTTGCGTCGTATCTTACTGTCATCCATGAATGGCTTTGCCCCAACTGAAGTAGTTATTTCTGGCGTATTGCACGAATACTCTACTATTGATGGTGTTCAGGAGGATGTTGTTGACGTTCTCTTGAACATTAAAGGTATCGTATTCAAGCTTCACGGTCGTAACCAAGTTCAGTTGACTTTGAAGAAAACAGGTGCCGGTGCAGTTGTAGCCGGTGATATTGATTTGCCACACGATGTGGAAATCATCAATCCTGAACATGTTATTTGCCACTTGGCTGACAATGGCCAAATCGACATGGAAATTAAAGTAGAGCAAGGTCGTGGTTATCAGTCTGTTTCAGGCCGTCGCGTATTGCGTGATGAGAACAAACAGATTGGTGCGATTCAGTTGGATGCGAGCTTTTCGCCCATCAGTCGTGTTAGCTTTGAAGTTGAACCTGCACGCGTAGAGCAACGCACGGATTTGGATAAATTGGTTTTGGATATTGAAACCAATGGTTCTATTGATCCAGAAGAAGCTGTACGTAGTGCCGCACGTATCTTAATTGACCAAATGTCTATTTTTGCAGATCTGCAAGGTACTCCGGTTGAAGAGGTTGAAGAAAAAGCACCTCCTATCGATCCTATCTTGCTGCGTCCTGTAGATGATTTGGAATTAACCGTACGTTCAGCTAATTGTCTGAAAGCTGAAGATATTTACTATATTGGCGATTTGATTCAACGTACTGAAACCGAGCTTCTCAAGACCCCTAATTTGGGTCGTAAATCTTTGAATGAGATCAAAGAAGTGTTGGCCTCTAAAGGTCTGACATTAGGTTCCAAATTAGAAGCTTGGCCGCCTGTAGGCTTAGAAAAGCCGTAAGTTTGAAGATTAAAGGATAATGACATGCGTCATCGTAATGGCAACCGCAAATTAAACCGTACTAGCAGCCACCGTGCTGCGATGCTGCGCAATATGGCGAATTCCTTGTTGACTCACGAAACCATCGTGACAACTTTGCCTAAAGCAAAAGAATTGCGCCGCGTAGTTGAGCCCTTGATTACCTTGGGTAAAAAACCTTCTTTGGCAAACCGTCGTTTGGCTTTTGACCGCACTCGCGATCGTGATGTTGTAGTTAAATTGTTTGACGAATTGGGTCCACGCTTTGCTGCTCGTAACGGCGGCTAT
>NZ_JBQCVF010000006.1:0-11125 GCF_051962515.1 Neisseria sp. P0009.S007
ACCACTTCGATAAACGCTTGCGGATACAGACCCATGCCCAAAACAGCAACCGCCAAAATCGCCAAAATCGCAAATTCGCGGCAATTGATGTCTTTCATTTCGGCAACGTGCGGATTGTGGATCGCACCAAAAATAACGCGTTTGTACATCCACAGGGTATAAGACGCACCGTAAATCAAGGTCATGGCGGCCAACGCGCCTACCCAGAAATTCACTTTAACCGCGCCCATAATCACCATAAACTCGCCCACGAAGCCGGAAGTCGCAGGCAGACCGGCATTGGCCATACCGAACAACATCATAAACGCCGCAAACTTAGGCATCACATTGACCACGCCGCCATAGTCGGCAATATTTCGGGTATGCAGGCGGTCGTACATCACGCCGATACACATAAACATCGCGGCAGACACAAAACCGTGGGAAATCATTTGAACGATTGCACCTTTCAATGCCCAGTCATTCAGTTGGCCGTTCACAAACAGGAACATACCCAAAGTGACAAAACCCATGTGGCTGATGGAAGAGTATGCCACCAGTTTTTTCATATCGGTTTGCACCAAAGCCACCATACCGATGTAAATCACGGCAATCAGGCTCAATACGATGATCACGGGGGCAAAATAGCGTGCCGCATCCGGCATAATCGGCAGGATAAAGCGCAAGAAACCATACGCACCCAGCTTCAGCGTAATGGCCGCCAACACCATCGAACCGCCGGTCGGCGCTTCAACGTGGGCATCCGGCAACCAAGTGTGCACAGGGAACATCGGCACTTTTACGGCAAATGACAGGAAGAACGCCGCAAACAAAAGCTGTTGCACGCCCAACGGAATCTGTTTGATGTTTTGGAAATCGACAATAGAGAAGCTACCTGTCTGATAGTACAGGTAAACCATGGCAACCAGCATCAAGAGCGAACCCATCAGCGTATAGAGGAACAGCTTGACCGACGCATAGACGCGGCGCGGGCCGCCCCATACACCGATAATCAGGTACAGCGGAATCAGCATACCCTCGAAGAACACATAAAACAGAATCGCATCCTGCGCGGCAAACGCGCCGTTAATCAAACCCGACATAATCAGGAAAGCGGCCATATACTGCGCCGGACGTTTCTGAATGACTTCCCAACCGGCCAATACCACCAACAGCGTAATAAACGCATTCAAGATGATAAAGAGCACTGAAATACCGTCCACGCCCAATGCGTAGTTGATTTTCAGCAACGGAATCCACTCGTGGAACTCGGTAAACTGATAGCCGCCGCTCAAACGGTCGAAACCGGTAAACAGGGGCAGCGTTACCAAGAAACCGGCAAGCGCACCCATGAAGGCAAGCACACGCGCCAGTGGCGCACGGCTGTCCTTACCGGTCGCCAAAACCAGCACACCTGCGGCGATGGGTATCCATATTGCCAAGCTGAGTAGGTAGTTGGAAAACATAGTGGTTAACCTGTGGTTAAAATAAAAAATATAGTTGTATGGGTTGGTTTCCAGACGACATTTCAGGAGGCCGTCTGAAAAAGATTGTGTATTTTGTGTACGGCAAAATCAAGAAAAATGTATATCTGCCGTCATTCTCTTATTCTGTTGCTGTCTCAAACCTTCTTTTCAGACGGCCTCAAACACTGTCCTCTTTCTCAATCACCAAAATCCGCGCTTCGCCGCACGGATGGGCGACGTGTTCCGTGCCGATTCCTGCATAGAAGATATCTCCGCTTTTCAAACGAACGATGTGTTCTTCGCCGTTTTCTCGGTAGTGCATATCAACTTCGCCATCCATCACGGCAAACACTTCCTCGCCGTCGTTGATGTGCCATGTGTAGGGCTGGTTCGTCCAGTGCAGGCGCACGGTGATGCCGTTCATATTGGCGATGTCGAGTGCGCCCCATGCGCGAGAAGCGGTAAATTCGGCGGAACAGATGGTTCGTGTGTCCGACATAGTTTTTTCTCGCCTCTATATTTCAGACGGCCTCTTCCCTATTTTTCTTGTCAAAACCGTTATCCGAAGATTTTGACTACGCTCCGTCGGTACGGTTGGTGTCCATCTCAAGTTTAATGAACGCATCAATCATGCTGCGCCAAACTGCTTCTGCTACTTCGGGCGACAAACCGGCCTTTTCGGCATAAACGCGGCGAGAGGCAATCACTTGAGCCACCCGTTCGGGCGCGGAAACCGCCTGGACATCATTTTTAGGTTTCAGACGACCAGCCTGCCGTACCAATTTCTGCCGGCGGGCGAGTAATTCGATTAATCCCTTATCCAAACCATCGATGGCTTCGCGGACTTCGTCCAGGGTTTGCGGTAATTTGTCTTCAATCATTGTTGCTCAAATTTTCTTTTTCAGACGGCCCTATACACAAACTATAGACAGGCCGTCTGAAATCCCGCTTTTATCGGAACAATCCCCAGAATGTCATGCCGAGCAGTACCAATACGCCGAATACCATAGCGGCGGCATAGGTATAGATGAAGCCGGTTTGGACTTTGCGTACCTGCGCGGCAATCGCGCCGACCAGTTTGGCAGAGCCGTTGACGATGCCGTTGTCGATAATGGCGGTATCGCCGACTTTCCAGAAGAAAGTACCCAATGCACGCGTGCCTTTGGCAAAGACGTTGAAATACAGGGCGTCGAGGTAGTATTTGTTTTCAAACAAAACGTAAACCGGACGGAACGCCTGTGCAATTTTCGCAGGCAGGTGCGGCAGTTTGACGTACAAGAGCCATGCGCTCAATACGCCTGCGATAGCGAGGTAAAGTACGGGCGAATGCAGGCTGTGCGACACCATTGCCAATGCGCCGTGGAACTCTTCCTTCATGATGTGCATGGTCGGATGCGCATCGATATTGACGAAAATCACGTCTTTGAAGAAATCGCCGTAAAGCATAGGCTCGATGGCAACATAGCCGATGATGACGGACGGAATGGCAAGCAAAATCAAAGGCAGGGTAACGACCAGCGGGCTTTCGTGCGGATTGTCGTTTTTGCCCAAGCCGTGATGCTCTTCACCATGATGATCGTCATGATGTTCAGGCAGACTGCGCCATTTTTCTTCGCCGTGGAACACCATAAAGTATTGGCGGAACGCGTAAAATGCGGTAACGAACACGCTGGCGAGGACGGCAAAATAGGCAAAGCCGCTGCCCGGCAGGGTGCTGTATTTCGCTGCTTCGATAATCGAATCTTTGGAATAGAAGCCGGAGAAGAACGGCGTACCGATCAGCGACAAGTTACCGATCAGCATGGTCAGCCAAGTAATCGGCATGTATTTTTTCAGGTTGCCCATATGGCGCATGTCTTGGTCATGGTGCATACCGATAATCGCGCTACCTGCGGCCAAGAACAACAAGGCTTTAAAGAAAGCGTGGGTCATCACATGGAACATTGCTACGGAATAGGCAGACGCACCCAAAGCCACAGTCATATAGCCCAGTTGCGACAGGGTGGAATACGCAACCACACGTTTGATGTCGTTTTGAATCACGCCCAAGAAACCCATAAACAGAGCAGTAATCGCACCGATTACCATGATGACAGATAGCGCAGTGCTGCTCATCTCATAAATCGGCGACATACGCGATACCATGAACAGACCGGCGGTAACCATGGTTGCGGCGTGAATCAATGCAGAAATCGGTGTCGGGCCTTCCATCGAATCAGGCAGCCAAACGTGCAACGGGAACTGCGCCGATTTACCCATCGCACCGACAAACAGGAGCAAACAGGTTACGGTAATCAAAGACCATTCGACACCAGGGAACAGTTGGATAGTGGCCGTCTGAACATTAGGCAGATAAGCGAATACATCTTGATAGCGCAGGCTGCCGCCGAAATAGGCAAGCACCAAGCCGATACCGAGCAAAAAGCCGAAGTCGCCGACACGGTTGATCAAAAAGGCTTTCAGGTTGGCAAATGTTGCGCTTGGACGTTTGAAATAGAAACCGATCAAGAGATACGACACCAAACCCACCGCTTCCCAGCCGAAGAAGAGCTGGATGAAGTTGTTGCTCATAATCAGCATCAACATGCTGAAAGTAAACAAAGAAATATAGCTGAAGAAGCGTTGGTAGCCGACTTTTTCATCGTGCATATAACCGATGGTGTAGATATGCACCATCAACGATACGCCGGTGACCACAACCATCATCATCGCCGTCATTGTATCGACCAAGAAGCCGACGGAAAAATCCAAGCCGCCCATTGTCAGCCAAGTATAGACGTTCTCGTCAAACTTGGCGCGGCTTCCGTCGATAAAGCCCCACAACACATAAGCCGACAGCACGGCAGACACCGCCACGCCGAGTATCGTAACCGTATGCGCGCCGGCACGTCCAATTTTGTTGCCGAACAAACCCGCAATCAGCGAACCTGCCAAAGGTACAAGGGCAATTACCAAATATAAAGTCATATCGTTCATGATTACCCTTTCAACTCATCCAAATCGGCAACGTTGATTGTTTTTCTGTTACGGTACACCAGCACCATAATTGCCAAACCGATGGCGGATTCAGCAGCGGCAACGGTCAATACGAAGAATACGAAAATCTGTCCGGCAGTATCGCCCAAATATTGGGAGAAGGCGATAAAGTTGAAGTTCACCGCCAAGAGCATCAGCTCGATGGACATCAGCAATACCAGCACGTTTTTGCGGTTCATAAAGATACCCATTGCGCTGATACCGAACAGGAGCGCACCCAATACCAAATAATGCGTCAAGGTAATCATGCTTTGCCCTCCCCTTCCGGCTTGAGGCCGTCTGAAACTTCGCTTTCTTCGGCAGATTCGACTTGCGGTTTGACCGCTTCCATTTTCACCAAGCGCATACGGCCTTGATCGGCGCGTACTTTAACTTGGTCTGCAGGGTCCATACGTTTCGGATTGAAAGTTTTGCGGTGAACCAGCGCAATCGCGGCTACCATACCCAACAGCAGCAATACCGCCGCCAACTCAAACGGCAACAGGTAGTCGGTATAAATACGGCTGCCCAAATCGCGGATATTGTTGTAATCGGCCGGAATGTCTTTCATCAAACCAAATGCGGCAAGGTCGGTTTTCGGGTTGACCAAAATCAGGATCAGGGCAACCGCCAACAATGTGCCGACCACACCGGCAACAGGCGCATGACGCCAGAAACCGGCACGCATTTCTTCAATGTCGATGTTCAACATCATCACGACGAACAGGAACAACACCATCACGGCGCCGACGTAAACCACCACCAGCGTCACACCCAAGAATTCGGCCTGCATCAGCATCCAAATCATCGCGCTCACGCAGAAGGTCAGCACCAGATGCAAAGCGGCGTGCACAGGGTTTTTAGCAGTAACGGTACGAACCGCACCGTACAAAACGATGGCGGCAAGGATATAGAACAGAATCGCGGAAAAAGTCATTCGTCTGCTCCTTAACGATACGGCGCGTCAGCGGCTTTGCGTTTGGCGATTTCGGGTTCGTATTTGTCGCCAATGGCCAAAAGAATCGGCTTGGTCATGTGCAAGTCGCCTTTTTTCTCGCCGTGGTATTCAAAAATATGGGTTTCCACAATCGCATCAGTCGGGCAGGCCTCTTCGCAGAAACCGCAGAAGATGCACTTGGTCAGGTCGATGTCGTAACGCTTGGTGCGGCGGGTGCCGTCTTCGCGTTCTTCCGATTCGATGTTAATCGCCATTGCCGGACAAACTGCCTCACACAATTTACACGCAATACAGCGCTCTTCGCCGTTCGGATAACGGCGTTGCGCGTGCAGGCCGCGGAAACGCACGGATTGCGGCGTTTTCTCTTCGGGGAAGTAAATCGTGTCTTTGCGGGCAAAAAAGTTTTTGAGCGTTACGCCCATGCCTTTCACCAATTCGCCCAGCAGGAAGGTTTTTACTAAATTAGCCATTTTCGGATGCTCTTTTCGGATTGTTCTGTTTACAGGCCGTCTGAAAGCGGTTTTTTTAACCTGCCGCGCCCACCATTTCTAAAAACTCGGCTTCGGTCAGCTTCGGGGTATCGTTGGCCAAGTCATAATACGGAGCTTTGCAATCAATAAAGATTTGTGAGGTAGTTTCAAAGCCCGCGTTGTCGGCAAACAGCCCGGCGTTGATGTAATAATCGTTGCCAACCTGCACAAACAGGTGTGTGCCGCAGTGTTTGCAAAAACAGCGTTGCGCCCATTCGGACGACTGATAATGCGCGATGTGCTCGCTGCCTGTGATTTCGGGCGACCGGGCGGCCAAAGTAAAAGACGCGCCGCTGCCCCATGTGCGGCATTTCCCGCAATGGCAGGCGTGGAGTTCGCGGTTTTCGGCGGTTTCCAGTGATACTGCGCCGCACAGGCATTGAGCTTTCATCGGTTTCTCTCGGTTTGAAACGGTTAAAAATTTGGGGTTCAGGCTACCTGAAAACTTTCAGACGGCCTCCCTGCCCTATTTCCACAAATTCAGCGGTGAAATCATCCACACGCCCAAAACCACGATGTAGGCGAAGCCGATGGGAATCAGCACTTTCCAGCCCAAGCGCATGATTTGGTCGTAGCGGTAGCGCGGGAAGGTGGCACGGATCCACAGGTACCAGTACAGCACCGCCGCCATTTTCACGAACATCCAGAATGCGGAAGGCGTACCGATAAAGCCCCAGCTTTGCGGGAACGGAGACAACCAGCCGCCGAGGAACATCAGCGATGTCAACGCGGCAATCAGAATCATGAAAATGTATTCGGCGAGGAAGAACAGTGCGAATGCGAAGCCGGAGTATTCGACGTGGTGACCGGCAACGATTTCAGATTCACCCTCTGCCACGTCAAACGGCGCGCGGTTGGTTTCGGCAACGGCGGAAATCAGATAAACGATGAAGATGGGGAAGAGCGGCAGCCAGTTCCAAGAGAATACTGAACCGCCGGCAATACCTTTGGCTTGCGCGGCAACGATGTCGGAGAAGTTCATGCTGCCCGATACCATCACGACGCACACCAACGCGGCACTCATGGCAATCTCGTAGGAAATGCTTTGCGCGGAAGCACGCATTG
Source organism: Neisseria sp. P0009.S007 (assembly GCF_051962515.1). Lineage (NCBI taxonomy): Bacteria > Pseudomonadati > Pseudomonadota > Betaproteobacteria > Neisseriales > Neisseriaceae > Neisseria > Neisseria sp. P0009.S007. The sequence goes on from NZ_JBQCVF010000006.1 coordinate 7,014, forward strand.
CGCCCAAGAACGAATATTTGGAGTTGGAAGCCCAGCCCGCGATGATCACGCCGTAAACCGACAGCGAGGTAATCATCAGGATATACAAAAGGCCGATATTGATGTTGGTCAGCACCCATTCTTCGTTGAACGGAATCACTGCCCATGCCGCAAAAGACGGGGCTAGCGACATAATCGGACCAATATAGAACAGGGCTTTATTTGACAGCTTCGGACGGGTTACCTCTTTAAACAAGAGTTTGAACACGTCGGCAAACGGCTGAATCAGACCCCACGGGCCGGTTACGTTTGGGCCAACGCGAAGCTGCATAAAGCCGATGACTTTACGTTCGAAATACGTCAGGTAGGCAACGGTCAGAATCAGCGGAATCAGGATAATCACGATTTTGACGATGACGGATACCACCAAGCCTACGGTAATACCCAAATCGCCCAGACCGAGCGTTGCGGCAAAGAGGTTTTGGAACCATTCTTGCATGATCAAGCTCCCGCCAGTTCAATAGTGTCCATCAACGCACCCAGCGCGGCATTTTCGGTATGCAGCGGCAGATGCACCACGTTTTCAGGCAAACCGGCATCAGCTTTGACGGCAACCGATACGCTTGCGCCGTTTTGTTTGGCAACAACAGTTTGTCCGTCTTGCAGGCCCAAGCGTGCCAATGTGTTTGGATTTACACGCGCGGCAGGCACGGCGGCATGGCTGGTTTCTTGCAACGGTGCGGAACGGCGCACGATAGGATCAGTGTGATAAATACCGACGCCGCCGACACGGACGAGACGGTCTGAGGCCGTCTGAACGCCCTCCCCTGTCCATGTGCTGCAGTTATCCAGTTTGGACGGCAGACTTTCTGCATCCAGCGCATCTTTCAGAATCGCAGCGGTATCGTGATATTCAAAACCTTTCAGGTCAAACAGGTTGCCCAATACGCGCAACACTTTCCACATCGGACGCGAATCGCCGAAGCCTTGTACCACGCCGTGGAAAGATTGCAGACGGCCTTCCATATTGATGAAGCTGCCTGATGTTTCGGTAAACGGCGCAATCGGCAACAATACGTCGCACACGTCCAACAGCATTTCGCTGACAAACGGTGTAAACGCCATCACACTTTTCGCCTGTTTCAACGCGGCTACGGCTTTTGCGCCGTCCGCCGTATCGATTTCAGGCTCGACGTTGAGCAACAAGACTGCCTGTTTCGGCGCATTTGCCATTTCGGCAACGCTCTCGCCGGAGTTCACGCCCAAAACATCCGCACCAACGCTGTTGGCAGCTTGCGGCAAAATACCCAGCACTGCGCCGGTCGCGTCTGCCAGCTCTTGCGCGGCAGCATAAATGGCGGCGTAATCGGGATGGTTTTGCACTTCCGCACCCAAAATCACCGCTGCTTTTTCAGCATTTTTCAGGCTGGCGGTAACGGCGTGTTCCGCATTGGCAGACAGGTTTTTCAGACGGCCTGCCCACTCATCGGGATGTGCAGCTTCTTGAGACAGAAGCGGCATAAACAATTCTTCTTTACTGCTGGCCAATACGCTCAAGGCCATACGGTCTTTGGCGGCGCGGCGCAGGCGGGCGGTCAGGAGCGGCTGTTCTTTGCGCAAGTTCGCGCCGACTACCAATACGGCATCGTTGTCAGCCAAAGATTCAATGCTTTGTCCCAACCATTGTGCACCTTTAAGGCCGTCTGAAAGACGTTTGTCTTGTTGGCGCAGGCGGGTTGCAAAGTTTTTAACGCCCAAGCCGTCGGCAAGTTTTTTGGCCAGATACAGCTCTTCAACCGTATTCATCGGATTGGCCCAAATGCCGACTTGGTTTTGGTTGCCGTCTTTGGCGATACATTCAATCGCGCTGCGGACATATTCCAACGCGGTTTTCCAATCCACGTCCATCCACTCGCCACCCTGTTTGATTTTCGGGTTTTTCAGACGGCTTTCGTGATACAGGCCTTCGTAGGCAAAACGGTCGCGGTCGGACAGCCAGCATTCGTTGATGGCTTCGTTTTCCAACGGCAACACGCGACGGACGGTATGGTCTTTGGTTTGTACAATCAGGTTGCTGCCCAAAGCGTCATGGGCGGAAACGGATTTGCGGCGGTTCAATTCCCAAGTACGCGCGTTGAAGCGGAACGGTTTGCTGGTCAATGCGCCGACAGGACACAAATCGATGACGTTGCCTGACAATTCGGTTTCCACTGCTTTGCCGATAAAAGGCATAATTTCGGAGTATTCGCCGCGGTTGGCCATAGCGATTTCTTGCACGCCGGCGATTTCTTCAGTGAAACGAACGCAACGGGTACAGTGGATACAACGGCTCATTTCCTCGGCGGAAACCAAAGGACCCATATCCTTGCCGACGACGGAACGTTTTTCTTCGGTATAACGGCTGGTGGTTTTGCCGTAGCCCATCGCCAAATCCTGCAACTGGCATTCGCCGCCTTGGTCGCAGGTCGGACAATCAAGCGGATGGTTGATGAGCAGGAACTCCATCACGCCTTCTTGCGCCTCTCGGGCTTTTGCCGAATGCGTACGCACAATCATGCCGTCTGTAACCGGCGTGGCACAGGCGGGCAGGGGTTTGGGGGCTTTTTCCACGTCCACCAAACACATACGGCAGTTGGCGGCGATGGAAAGTTTTTTGTGGTAACAGAAATGCGGGATATAAGTACCGAGCTTGTGCGCGGCTTCAATCACCGTCGCGCCCTGCTCCACAGATACCTGTTTGCCGTCGATTTCGATTTGTAACATGGTTCGTTCCTAGTTACGGGTATTTAATAAATAATTCTTTTAGAGGCCGTCTGAAAACTTAGCACCACTTATTCGGTTTCATCGGTCCGCCGTGTTCGATGTAATGCACAAACTCATCACGGAAATGCTTGGTAAAGCTGCGGACAGGGAAGACGGCGGCATCGGCAAGGGCGCAGATAGTGCGGCCTGCCATTTGGTTGCCGACGGAATCCAGCAAATCCAAGTCTTCCATGCGGCCTTTGCCTTCTACGATGCGGTGGACGATGCGGTAAAGCCAGCCAGTACCTTCACGACAAGGCGTACATTGGCCGCAAGACTCGTCGTAGTAGAAGTAGCTCAGGCGTTCAAGGGCTTTCACCATGCACACGTCTTCGTCCATGACGATAATCGCGCCGGAACCCAACATCGAGCCTGCTTTGGAAATCGAGTCATAGTCCATATTGGTCTGCATCATGATATCGGCAGGCAACACGGGCGCGGACGAACCGCCGGGAATGACGGCTTTAAGTTTTTTACCGCCGCGCATACCGCCCGCCATTTTCAGGACTTCGGCAAACGGCGTGCCCAACGGCACTTCATAGTTGCCTGGACGCTCGACATGACCGGAAATACAGAACAATTTGGTACCGCCTGCATTCGGAATACCTTTATCGGCAAATGCCTGTCCGCCGTCACGGATAATGAAGGGGACGGAGGAGAACGTTTCGGTATTGTTGATGGTAGTCGGTTTGCCGTACAGGCCGAACGAAGCAGGGAATGGTGGTTTAAAGCGAGGCTGGCCTTTTTTGCCTTCCAGCGATTCGAGCAATGCGGTTTCTTCGCCGCAAATATATGCGCCGTAGCCGTGGTGGGCGAAGAGTTCAAATTCAAAATCCGAACCCAAAATATTTTTACCCAAAAAGCCTGCGGCACGCGCCTGCTCCAAAGCGGCTTCAAAACGTTGGTAGCCTTCGAAAATTTCGCCGTGGATGTAGTTGTAGCCGGCTTTCGCACCCATCGCGTAACCGGCGATAATCATGCCTTCAATCAGGGCATGAGGATTGAACATGATGATGTCGCGGTCTTTAAATGTACCCGGCTCGCCTTCGTCGGTGTTACAAACCACATATTTTTCGCCCGGGAAGGAACGGGGCATAAAGCTCCATTTTAAACCGGTCGGGAAGCCCGCACCGCCACGACCGCGCAAGCCAGAGGTTTTGACTTCGTCAATCACATCGGTTTGCGAGATGTTTTCGGACAGGATTTTACGCAGGGCGGTATAACCGCCACGTTTGACGTATTCGTCCAATGTCCAGCAATCGGGATTGGCGGTATCCACTTGGTCAAAAATCACGCCTGATTGGTAAATAGCCATTTTTGGTGTGCCTGTT
>NZ_JBQCVF010000006.1:11225-38818 GCF_051962515.1 Neisseria sp. P0009.S007
AGCAATCGGGATTGGCGGTATCCACTTGGTCAAAAATCACGCCTGATTGGTAAATAGCCATTTTTGGTGTGCCTGTTCGTTTTCGTATCGGTTGCAGCCGTTGTTTTCAGACGGCCTTTTATTTCAGTTCGGCAAGTTTCTTGTCAATCGCTTCTGCGGTCATAAAGCTGCACATGCTGTGGTTGTTGACCAGCATGACCGGAGCGTCGCCACATGCGCCCATGCATTCGCCTTCGACAAGGGTAAATTTGCCGTCGGGCGTGGTTTCGCCGTAGCCGATACCGAGTTTTTGTTTGAGGTATTCGCCGGTTGCCATACCGCCGCGCAGGGCGCAGGGCAGGTTGGTACAAACGGTCAGTTTGTATTTGCCGACAGGCTCAAGGTCGTACATATTGTAGAAAGTAGCGACTTCGTAGGCTTGTGCAGGCGAGATGCCGATATAGTCTGCGACAAAAGCGATGGTCTCAGGAGCAAGCCAGCCTTTTTCGGTTTGGGCAATACGCAATGCGCCCATGATGGCGGAGCGACGTTGGTCGGCAGGATATTTTGCCAACTCGATGTCAATTTGTTTTAAAGATTCTGCGGATAACATTATCGGTCAACCTCCCCGAATACGATGTCCTGCGTACCGATGATGGCAACAACGTCGGCCAGCATGTGGCCTTTTGCCATTTCGTCCATGCCTTGCAGGTGGGCGAAGCCGGGTGCGCGGATTTTCAGGCGGTAGGGTTTGTTTGCGCCGTCTGAAATGATGTAAACGCCGAACTCGCCTTTCGGATGTTCGACAGCGGTGTAGGTCTCGCCCTCGGGAACGTGCATACCCTCGGTAAAGAGTTTGAAATGGTGAATCAGGTCTTCTATACCTGTTTTCATTTCGGTACGTTTGGGCGGAGCGAATTTGTGGTTTGTGGTAATGACCGGACCCGGATTGACACGCAACCACTCGGAACATTGTTTGATGATGCGTACGGATTGACGCATTTCTTCCATACGGCAGAGGTAACGGTCGTAGCAGTCGCCGTTGACGCCGACGGGGATGTCGAAATCCATTTTGTCGTACACTTCGTAAGGTTGTGTCTTACGCACGTCCCATTCCACGCCGGAACCGCGCAACATAACGCCGGTAAAGCCTTTTTGCATGGCGCGCTCAGGAGTGACAACACCGATGCCGACGGTACGCTGTTTCCAAATACGGTTGTCGGTCAGGAGGGTTTCGAGTGTGTCGATGTTTTTCGGGAAACGCTCGCAGAAGGCGTCGATAAAGTCGAGCATGGTACCTTCGCGGGATTCGTTGAGCTGCTTCAATACTTTGGCGTTGCGGAATTTGCTGCTCTCGTATTTAGGCATGAAGTCGGGCAGGTCGCGGTAAACGCCGCCGGGACGGAAGTAGGCCGCGTGCATACGCGCGCCGGAAACGGCTTCGTACAAGTCCATCAGCTCTTCGCGGTCGCGGAAGGCGTAAAGAATGGCGGTCATCGCGCCGATGTCGAAAGCGTGCGAACCGATGCCCATTAAGTGATTGAGGATGCGCGTTACTTCGGCAAACATCACGCGAATATACTGGGCGCGGATAGGTACATCGATACCGGCAAGTTTTTCTACCGCCAAGCAATACGCCTGCTCGTTGACCATCATGGAAACGTAGTCCAAACGGTCCATATAGGGCAGGGCTTGCAGATAGGTTTTGGTTTCAGCCAGTTTTTCAGTACCGCGGTGCAGGAGGCCGATGTGCGGATCGGCACGGACGATGGTTTCGCCCTCCAACTCCAAAATCATACGCAATACGCCGTGCGCCGCAGGGTGTTGCGGGCCGAAGTTGATGGTGTAGTTTCTTAATTTATTGGCCACCGTAGTTCTCCTCACGGACGATACGCGGCGTGATCTCGCGCGGCTCAATGGTAACAGGTTGGTAAATCACGCGTTTTTGCTCTTCATCGTAACGCATTTCCACATAGCCGGAAATCGGGAAGTCTTTGCGGAACGGATGTCCGACAAAACCGTAATCGGTCAGGATGCGGCGCAAGTCCGGGTGGTTGTTGAACATGATGCCGTACATATCGAAGGCTTCGCGTTCGTACCAATCCGCGCTGTTGTAAATATCGACGACGGATTCGACTACTGGGAAGTCGTCGTCTGAAACCCAGACGCGTACGCGGATGCGTTGATTGTTTTTAACGGAAAGCAGCTGACTGACGACGGCAAAGCGTTTGCCCTGCCATACTTCGTTTTTGTAAGTGCTGTAATCGACACCGCACAAGTCAACCAGAAGCTCGAAATGCAGCTCTTCATGGTCGCGCAATGCGGTCATGACTGAAATATAGTGTTCGGGCAGACACTCGACGGTAATCTCGCCCAAAGCTGAAATGACTTTGCTTGCCTGATCGCCAAGCACGCCGACGACGGTCTCGTATAAGTTTTGAATGCTTGCCATATCGTCCTCTCCTTACTCGTCACGCGCAATGGTGGAAGTGCGCTTGATTTTTTGTTGGAGCTGAATCAGGCCGTAAATCAGGGCTTCCGCAGTCGGCGGACAACCCGGCACATAAACGTCTACCGGCACGACGCGGTCGGCACCGCGCACAACGGAATAAGAATAGTGGTAATAGCCGCCGCCGTTGGCACACGAGCCCATAGACAATACCCAGCGCGGCTCGGCGAGCTGGTCATACACGCGGCGCAGTGCAGGTGCCATTTTGTTGGTCAACGTACCTGCCACAATCATCAGGTCGGCCTGACGTGGGGACGGACGGAAAATGATGCCGAAACGGTCAAGGTCATAACGCGCCATACCCGCATGCATCATTTCCACGGCGCAGCAGGCCAAGCCGAAAGTAACCGGCCACAATGAACCGGTACGCATATAGTTCAACACCGTATCCGCGCTGGTGGTGATGAAACCTTTTTTCAAAACGCCTTCTATTCCCATTCCAGCGCACCTTTTTTCCATTCGTAAATAAAGCCTACCGTCAGAACGACGATAAACACTAGCATAGACCAAAAGCCGTACGCGCCCAAATCTTTGAACACAACTGCCCATGGCAACATGAACGCGACCTCCAAATCAAACAGGATGAAGAGGATGGCGACGAGGTAATAGCGCACGTCGAACTTCATCCTTGCGTTCTCAAAGGCTTCAAAACCGCATTCGTAAGCCGCGTCTTTTTCGGCATAGTGACGTTTCGGGCCTAAAATTGTGCCGAGCAAAATAAACAGCACGCCGGCCGCAAGGCCGACGAGGATGAATACGAGGACGGGAAAGTAACTGGCCAACATGGTCGTACCTAACTGGTTGACAGACAAATCTTAAAAATAGATTACCATTTTATCGAATTTCAAAAGCCATTTAAAGGTAAATATCAGCAAATCAGCAAAAAAACCTCAATAAATTCAATAAAGTTATGAGAACAATTCTTATTTGTATTTAATATTTCCAAATTTTAATTTCGGTTTAATTATGTATCATTTAATTTAAATTTTCCGCCTATTCAATTTATGCCCCGAATCCTCCCTCTTTCCGATTCCCAATAAAACATGAGGCCGTCTGAAATAGATTATTTTCAGACGGCCTGCGTACATCACATCCATTTAAATGGAAAAATCAATCGACACCTTTGAGCATGCGGTTCAATACCGGGGCGAGTACCAACAGGATACCACAGGTTACCGCGCCGATGGTGGCCAGCATCCAGTAGAAATCCAATGGCGACTGAGCATTGTAGTAGTCTTTAAACAACACTCCGCCCAAGGTAAAGCCGATGGACAATGCCAAGAAATTCAAAGCAACCATTTGTGTTTTGAACATGCTCGGTGCGATTTTGGTAGAAAACGACAGCGAAATCGGCGACAGCATCAGCTCGCCTATCGTAATCGCCAGCAACACCAGCATAAACACGATAATCGGCATCGGGGTTCCGGATGAAATATACGGAATAAAACTCAAATAAGAGACGCCGGTTACCAACATGGCCAGTGCAAACTTCAACGGCGTTTTAGGTTGGCGTTTGCCCATTTTCGTCCACACCGCCGCCATCACGCCGGAAAAGAGGACCACCCACATGGCCTGTATCGAATCTTTCCATGAAACAGGCACGGTAAAGCCGAAGAAAGTACGGTCCACCGTTTCGTCAAAATAAACCGTTGCAACGGTGTACACCTGAAACCAAACCGCCCAGAACATACAAATGGTCAAAAACAGCGGAATATAGGCCACAATATAGCGTTTATTGGCCGCTTCAACGTGGCTGCTGCCCAACAGGCGCGCAAAATAAGCTACGACGGTAACGATAACCACGCCCAAGAGCCAGCGGGAGAAGTTTTCAAGGGTGAGCGCGCCGGAAGCAATCACGCTGCCCAACACCAAAACCAGCAACACGCCGACAGCTATTGCAGTCTGTACCTTTTCAGGACGCAACGGATTGGGAGCCGGCGTATGCGGCAGGTTTTTACGGCCGCGCGAATACCACAACAGGCCGAATGCCATGCCGACAGCCGCCGCAGCGAAACCGTAATGGAAACCCATCCTGTCTTGCAAAATACCGGTCAACAACGGGCCTAAGAAGCCGCCGATATTGATGGAAATATAGAAAATAGAGAAACCGGCATCACGCAATTCGCGCAAGTCTTCCCGTTCATACAAAGAACCGACCATCGAACCGGCAGACGATTTCACACCGCCGCTGCCCAGCGCGATAAACACCAAGCCCAGCAGCAATCCCATCAAACCCGGTACGATCGCCAATAAAATATGGCCGGTCATCACGACGATGCCGGCGATAAACAGGGTACGCTCCGCACCCCAAATGCGGTCGGCCAACCACGCACCGAGAATGGTGGACAGGTAAACGCTGCCGCCGTACGCGCCGACAATGCCGCCGGCCAAGGCTTTATCCATACCCAAACCGCCTTGACTCGCGGTGTAATACAGATAAATCAGCAGGATGCCCTGCATACCGTAAAAGGAAAAACGCTCCCACAGCTCAATATGGAATAGGGTGGATAATTGCAAAGGATGGCCGAAGAAAGTTTTCTCGGCAGAAGACAGCTTTTGACCGGACATTTAATAAGTTCTCCTAATTATATTGGACAGGATTAGGCTTCAGACGGCCTATTGCACCTACCAATCATTTTTATAGAAACTATATATTACCGCCAATCTTTGCATTTGCAAAACATGTTTTAATATTTGCAAAATATTGTTTCTTTCAAACTGAAAAATGCCGTCTGAAATCTTTCAGACGGCATTTTATGTTTTACGGTTTATACGCCTTGTTTCAGGCTGGCTTCGATGAAGCCGTCCAAGTCGCCGTCCAATACGGCTTTGGTATTGCCGACTTCGTAGCCTGTGCGCAAGTCTTTAATGCGCGAGGAGTCCAAAACGTACGAACGGATTTGGCTGCCCCAACCCACATCGGACTTGCCGTCTTCCAATGCCTGTTTCTCTTCGTTGCGTTTGCGCATTTCCAATTCGTACAGTTTGGATTTCAACATTTCCATCGCGGCGGCTTTGTTGGCGTGTTGCGAACGGTCGTTTTGACATTGAACCACGATACCGGTCGGCTCATGGGTAATACGCACGGCGGAGTCGGTTTTGTTAATGTGCTGACCGCCTGCACCGGATGCGCGGTAAGTGTCGATACGCAAATCGGCTGGGTTGATTTCGATTTCGATGGAGTCGTCGATTTCGGGGTAAACAAACACGGATGAAAATGACGTATGGCGTTTGTTGTTCGAGTCAAACGGCGAGTAGCGCACCAAGCGGTGGACACCGGTTTCGGTACGCAGCAGGCCGTAGGCGTATTCACCTTCCACGCGGATGGTAGCGCGGTTGATACCGGCGATTTCGCCGTCGTCTTCTTCAAGGATTTCGATTTTGAAGCCTTTGCGCTCGGCGTAGCGGCTGTACATACGGAACAACATGCCTGCCCAGTCTTCCGCTTCAGTACCACCCGCGCCTGCGGTAATGTCGATAAAGCAGTTGTTCGGGTCGGCAGGCTGGTTGAACATTCGTTTGAATTCGAGGTCGGCCATTTGTTTTTCCAAACCGGCCACATCTTCCTGTACGGCGGCGAAACCTTCTTCATCGTTTTCTTCGACGGCCATTTCGATCAGCATTCGGTTGTCTTCGATGCCTGTGGCGATGTTGTCGAGCGTCAACACGATGCCTTCGAGGATTTTGCGCTCTTTGCCGATTTCTTGGGCGCGTTTGGGGTCGTTCCAGAGTTCCGGGTCTTCGGAGAGGCCGACGACTTCTTCAAGGCGGTCTTTTTTACCTTGATAGTCCATATAGACGCGGATGTCTTCGCTGCGCTTCTCCAAGTCGTTTAGGGTGTTGTTAAGCTGGTTGATTACTTCGGCTTCCATGATTCTTGTGTTCTTTCAAAATTTTAGGGGCGTATTGTAAGGGATTTGCCCGTTTTTTTCCATGACCGGGCCGTCTGAAAATGTGCGGTTTGGATTTTCAGACTGCCTCGGTTTTAAATTTTTCCATCCAAAGCCGCCAGTCGTTGTCTATCGGCGCGTTTACAGTAATCCGGCTGCCGTCTTCTATGCTTTGAAAACTGAGGCTCTGCGCGTGCAACATCAGGCGTTGCGTGCCGATATGTTCGGCAACGGCATGGTTTTGGCGCAAATCGCCGTAGTTGGTGTCGCCGACAATGGGGTGGAAAATGTGTTTCATATGGCGGCGGAGTTGGTGCTTGCGTCCGGTATGCGGCTTGAGTTCGGCCCACGAATAACGCGAGGTCGGATAACGCAGGGCGGATTGGAACGGCAACTCGGTTTGTGCCAGACAGCGGTAGGCGGTTTGCGCTTCCTGCAATGTGGCTTCGGTCTGCGCTTCAGCAATTTTGTCGGGCATATATTTGAGGGCGTAATCAATCAGGCCGTCTGAATGCAGATGACCGCGAACAATCGCCCAATAAGTTTTTTCGATGGTTTTATTTTCAAACTGCTGCGTCAATAACCGTGCGGCTTCCGTATCGAGGGCAAACAGCAAGACGCCGGAAGTCGGGCGGTCCAGGCGGTGGACGGGATAGACGTGCTGCCCGATTTGGTCGCGCAGGGTCTGCACGGCAAAACGGGTTTCATGTTTGTCTAACCAGCTTCGGTGCACCAGCATTCCGGCAGGTTTGTTGACGGCGATGGTGCGGCTGTCGCGGTGGATAATATCGAGCATGGCGGAGCAGTAAAAATAAAAGCAGATATTGTAACGGGCTTTTGAAAATGTGGCAGGTACACTTGCCGCCGAAACCTAACTTTCAGACGGCCCGCTCCTTTCGGGTTACAATACTGCACATAAAAACACGAAGGAAAAGCCGTGAGCCTGCTCAAAAAACTGCCCAAACCCATGCTGCCCGACGAAACCCGCCGCGATATTCAGGCGCGCGAGTCGTATCATGTTTTGAAGATTATTTCTGAATTTGTCGAAGCCGGCGAAGAGTTACGCGCCATTCAGCCAGCCGTCAGCATTTACGGCAGCGCGCGTACGCCTGAAAACCATCCCGACTACGAATTCACATTACGCTTGGCACGTAAACTGTCGGATGCCGGATTTTCCGTGATTTCCGGCGGCGGACCGGGCATTATGGAAGCGGCCAACAAAGGCGCGTTTGCAGGCGCAAGTCCGGCGGTGGGGCTGAATATCGTGTTGCCGCACGAGCAAAAAGCCAATCCGTATCAGGATTTGTCGATTAAATTCCAACACTTCTTCCCACGCAAAGTCATGTTCGTCAAACACGCCGTGGCGTATGTCGTCATGCCCGGCGGTTTCGGCACGTTGGACGAATTGTTTGAAAGCCTGACTTTGGTGCAAACCGGCAAAACGCCCGACCGCCCGATTATCTTAGTGGGCAAAGCATTTTGGGCGGGTTTGTTGGACTGGATACGCGAGCAGTTGCTGGGCAGAAACCTGATTTTGGAAGAGGATTTGAACCTGATCCGAGTCATCGACGACGAAGACGAGATTATCGAAGAAATCTTCGCCCATTACGAAAACCGCTTGGAAGACTTGTCCGAACACCAAAATGCTTGGTCGCTGGGACTGTAAACAACTAAAAGGTTTCAACTAAAAAAGGGCGGTTATCCCACCTACCCTTTGCTTCATTAATAAAGGCCGTCTGAAAATGTTTTCAGACGGCCTTTTATCTTCTTTCAAAGCGTTTAATTGTTTTCCCACTCGACATGCTCACTCAAGAAGCCGCCGCTTTGGTGCGCCCAAAGTTTGGCATACAGGCCTTGTTTCTCGAGCAACTCGGTGTGGCTGCCTTCTTCGATGATGCGGCCTTTGTCCAAGACGATGAGGCGGTCCATCGCAGCGATGGTGGAGAGGCGGTGGGCGATGGCAATCACGGTTTTGCCTTCCATCATTTTGTCGAGGCTTTCTTGGATGGCGGCTTCGACTTCGGAGTCAAGCGCGCTGGTGGCTTCGTCAAGCAATAGAATCGGCGCGTCTTTAAGCATAACGCGGGCGATGGCGATGCGTTGGCGTTGGCCGCCGGAAAGTTTCACGCCGCGTTCGCCAACGTGCGCATCATAGCCGCGTCGGCCTTTGGCATCGCTTAAGTTAGGAATAAAACCGGTGGCCTCGGCGCGTTCGGCGGCAGAAATCATTTCGGCTTCGGTCGCATCGGGACGACCGTAGATAATGTTGTCGCGCACGGAGCGGTGCAGCAGGGAGGTATCTTGCGTCACCAAACCGATTTGGGCGCGCAGACTTTCTTGGGTAACGCTGTCCACGTTTTGGCCGTCGATCGAAATCGTGCCGCTTTGCGGTTCGTAAAAGCGCAGGAGCAGGTTGACGATGGTGGATTTGCCCGCGCCGCTGCGGCCGATCAAGCCGACTTTTTCGCCGGGTTTGATGTTCAGATTAAAGCCGTTGAGGAGCGGTTTGCCTGCTTCGTAGGAGAAATCGACGTGATCAAACTTGATTTCGCCTCGGGTGACTTTAAGCGGCAGGGCTTGCGGTTTGTCGAGGATGGTGTGGGGTTTGGACAGGGTAGCCATGCCGTCGTTGACGGTACCGATGTTTTCAAACAATCGGGCGGATTCCCACATGATGTATTGCGACAAACCGTTCACACGCAATGCCATGGCCGTGGCGGTGGCTACCGCGCCTACGCCGACTTGGCCGTGATACCAAAGCCAAATACCCAAGGCGGTCGTACCGACGGTCAGCGAGCTGTTGACGATAAAACTGCAGGTATGCAGCAGCGTTGCCAAACGCATTTGGGCATGGACGGTTACCATAAACTCTTCCATCGACTGCTTGGCATAAGCGGCCTCGCGTGCGCCGTGGGAGAAGAGTTTGACAGTAGCGATATTGGAATAGGCGTCGGTAATGCGGCCGGTCATCAACGAGCGCGCATCAGCTTGGCGTGCAGCGGTTTTGCCGAGTTTGGGAATCAGGAAGCGCATAATCATCGCGAATCCAATCATCCAGCAGATAAACGGCACGATAAGCCAGGCATCGAATGAGGACAGAATCACGCCGGAAGTGATGAAGTACACCAGCACATACACAACCATATCGGCGACGGTCATCACGACATCGCGCAGCGCCAGCGCGGTTTGCATCACTTTGGCGGACACGCGTCCTGCAAATTCGTCCTGATAAAAGCCCAGGCTTTGACCCAGCATCAGGCGGTGGAAATTCCAGCGCAGGCGCATGGGGAACACGCCTTGCAGGGTTTGCAGGCGCACACTGGACGCGAAAAAGGTCCAAACGGCAAAAAATGCCACCATGGCCATCATGCCGATTAAAGCATGGCCTTTTTCAACAAAAAGCGTTTGCGGCGTATAAGTGCCGAGCCAGTCGACCACCTTGCCCATAAATTGGAACATCAAGGCTTCCATGATGCCGACACCGACCGTAAATACGGCCAACACGGCAATCCATTTGCGCACGCCTTCAATGTTGCTCCAAATAAACCGCCACAACCCTTTTTCTGGCGTTTTCGGCGCGGCTTCTGGATAAGGGTCGATGCGGGACTCGAACCATGAGAATATTTTTTTAATCATTGTTTTTACAAATGTGATAAGACGGTCAGGCCGTCTGAAAAGAGGTGTTCAAATACATTCAAGACTGTATTTTACGGGAAAAATCCGACTGATGACAGCGGATACCGTCAGTCCGATCAAACCAATCTATCGGCTTGACCATCTAAAAATCCATTTTCTTTGCATAAAACAAAGGCCGTCTGAAAGTTTTCAGACGGCCTTTGCTGAATTTAGGTTGCCCTTAAAAATCACTCTTTACGTTGACGGCCCAAATCGGCAGCGGCAGTAAACAAAACGTCGGTGGAAGAGTTCAACGCAGTTTCTGCAGAGTCTTGAATCACGCCGATGATGAAGCCGACGGCAACCACCTGCATGGCCACATCGTTATCGATACCGAACAGGCTGCACGCCAAAGGAATCAGCAGCAACGAGCCACCGGCCACACCGGATGCACCGCACGCGCTGACAGTTGCCACCAGGCTCAGCAGCAGGGCAGTGGCGAAGTCAACCGTAATGCCTTGCGTGTACGCCGCAGCCATCGCCAAAACGGTAATGGTGATTGCCGCACCGGCCATATTGATGGTCGCACCCAATGGAATGGAGATGGAGTAAGTGTCTTCGTGCAAACCCAGTTTTTTCGCCAATGCCATATTCACAGGGATATTGGCGGCGGAAGAACGGGTAAAGAAGGCATACACGCCACTTTCACGCAGGCAGGTAAACACCAGCGGGAAAGGGTTGCGGCGGATTTGCGTCCACACAATAATCGGGTTGACCACCAAAGCGATAAACAGCATACAGCCGAGCAATACGGCCAACAGCTGCATATAACCGGCAAGCGCTTCAAAACCGGTTTCCGCAATGGTAGAAGACACCAAGCCGAAAATACCCAGCGGCGCAAAACGGATAATCCATTTCACAACGGTCGAAACGGTATCGGCCAAATCGGCCGCCACTTGGCGGGTCGTATCCGAACCGTGATGGCGCAAAGCCGCGCCCAATACCAAAGCCCAAGCCAAAATGCCGATATAGTTGGCATTGGCCAGCGCGTTAATCGGGTTGGCCACCAAATTCATCAGCAGCGTTTTCAACACTTCGATAATGCCGGAAGGCGGCGCAACGGACACATCGCCGGCCGTACGCAGAATCAGCGTGGTCGGGAATGCCATGCTGGCGACAACCGCCACCACAGCGGCTGCAAACGTACCAAAAATATACAAAATCAAAATCGGTTTGATGTGGGCCTGATTGCCTTTTTGGTGTTGCGCAATGGCAGCAGTCACCAAAACAAATACCAAAATCGGCGCGATAGCCTTAAGCGCACCGACAAACAGGCTGCCCAGCAGTCCTGCGCTGATACCGACTTGCGGCGCAACTGCGCCCACAAGAATACCTAAAACCAAGCCGATGGCGATTTGTACCACCAGGCTGACGCTGTTGATCGCGTTTAAAAGCGGATTGCCACTTGCCATATCCGTTCCTTCAATTTAAAGATATGTTAAAAAAGTCTTACATTCTAAAATAAAAAATCATTTGTCGGCGAGGTTTTCATGCACACCTCACAAAAACAGCATTAAAGTTTAGCATTTATGACACAGTTGGCACTTTATACCAAAAATACAGTCAAACCCGCTCAAACCCTACTTTAAAGTATGCCCATACCGTTGCTTTACTTCTCTATATCTTGCTTTCAGACGGCCTGAAATCTGCGCCATAAGGCCGAATACAAAGGCAACTTCATCAATCAAAATACAAAAACATAAATATTACAATCAGATAGAAACAAACCAAAATCCGCCCTTACGTTACATTTTGCAACATTATCGCGCTAAATTTCCGTTTATAACCATAGCCTGAAACCTTGCAGAAATAATGTTAAAATCCCCAAACTGAAGAATTGTCGCTGTCGAACACACATCATGACCAAACTGACCTACCCTGTTTTATTTGCATCATTGGCGCTCGCCTACGGACACGCGTTGGCAGTAGATACTTCCGTTCCCAAAGCGGAAGACTACGAGGCTATTCCCGAATCCGAAATGCCCAAGCAGCCCAAAGACGACCAAACAGGCAAACTCAAGCCCAAATTTCCCGTCAAAATCGACACCCAAGACAGCGAAGTCAAAGAAATGCTTGAAGAATACCTGCCGCTGATTACCCAGCAGCAGGACGAAGAGCTGGACAAAGAGCAGGTCGGCTTCCTTGCCGAAGAGGCGCCCGACAACGTCAAAACCATGCTCCGAACCAAAGGCTACTTCAACAGCAACGTCAATATTCAAGACCACGGCGAAAGCTACACCGTCAACGTCACCCCCGGCCCGCGCACCAAAATCGACAACGTCAGCGTGGCCATCCTCGGCGACGTATTGAATGACGACAACTTGGCCGAATACTACCAAAATGCGATGGAAAACTGGCAACAGCCCGTTGGCGAAAACTTCGACCAAGACGGCTGGAGTGCAAGTAAAACCTCCGTCCTCAGCGCGGTAACACGCAAAAAATACCCTTTGGCGAAACTCACTACCACCCAAGCCACCATCAATCCCAATACCCAAAAAGCCGATTTGAACGTCATCGTAGAGAGCAACCGCCCCATTTACTTTGGCGAGTTCCAAATTACCGGCACACGCCGCTACCCTGAGAGCGTGGTTTCCGGCATGGCGCGCTTCCAACCCGGTTCGCCTTACGACTTAGACAAAATCCTCGACCTGCAACAGGCGCTCGAGCAAAACGGCCACTATTCCGGCGCGTCCGTACAAGCCGACTTCGATCAACTGCAAGGCGACCGCGTTCCCGTCAAAATCAACGTGACCGAAGTCAAACGCCACAAACTGGAAACCGGTATCCGCTACGACTCCGAATACGGAATCGGCGGCCGCATCGCCTACGACTATTACAACCTCTTTAACAAAGGCTACATCGGTTCCATCGTTTGGGACATGGACAAATACGAAACCACGCTGGCCGCCGGTATCAGCCAACCGCGCAACAACCGCGGCAACTACTGGACCAGCAACGTTTCCTACAACCGCTCGACCACGCAAAACCTTGAAAAACGCGCCCTGTCCAGCGGCATTTGGTATGTCCGCGACCGCAACAATATCGATGCCCGCTTCGGCCTCGAATTCATTACCGAAGACCGCAAGGTCCCCGACACCAGCTACGATTTAGGCCGAAGCCATGCCACCATGCTGACCGCTTCATGGAAACGGCAAAGCATCGAAACCGAGCTGCATCCTCAAAACGGCTACTACCTCGACGGCAAAATCGGCTCGACCTTGGGCAAATTCCTCTCCTCCACCCAAATGGCACGCGCTACGGCACGCGCAGGCTATTTCTTCACACCTGAAAACAAAAAAATCGGTACATTCATCGTACGCGGACAGGCAGGCTACGTTTATGCCCGCGAAGGCGAAGAAGTGCCGTCCAGCCTGATGTTCCGCACCGGTGGCGCAACTTCTGTACGCGGTTACGAACTCGACAGCATCGGCTTGACCGGCCCCAACGGCTCCGTCCTGCCGCAACGCGCCTTGGTGGTCGGCAGCCTCGAATATCAATTCCCGGTCACCAAAAGCTTCTCCGGCGCCATCTTCCACGATGTCGGCGATGCGACAAGCAACTTCAAACACATGACCTTAAAACACGGTACCGGTTTGGGCGTGCGCTGGTTTAGCCCGGTTGCGCCGTTCTCCTTCGACATTGCCTACGGCCACCACGACAAAAAAATCCGCTGGCACATCAGCTTGGGCACAAGGTTTTAACAAACATACTCACCATCCATTCTTTCAGACGGCCTAAGTCATTCCAGGCCGTCTGAACAACAGACAAACAGAAAAATATCATGACCGATACTGCAAACACTTCCACGCCGTCTGAACAACAGCCCGCCCCGCCAAAGCGCAAAAAACGCCTGTTGCGCGGCTTTGTCCTGTCCGCCTTGGGCGTATTGACCGTTTCCGCCGGCGCGATCGGCTGGCTGGTCGGTACGGAATCGGGTTTGCGTTTCGGTTTGTACAAAATCCCGTCATGGTTCGGCGTCAAAATCTCTTCGGACACACTGAAAGGCACGCTGATTGAAGGTTTTGAAGGCGACAAATGGTTGATTGAAACAGACGGTGCGGACATCAAAATCAGCAGCTTCCGTTTTGATTGGAAACCGTCCGAGCTGTTCCGTCCGTCTTTGCATATTACCGAAGTCGTGGCCGGCGACATCGCCATCGTGACCAAGCGCACGCCGCCCAAAGAAGAAGAGCCGTCAAAAGGCCTGCCCGACAGCATAGACTTGCCCGTTACCGCCTATCTCGACCGTTTGGAAACCGGCAAAATCAGCGTGGGCAAGCGTTTTGACAAGCAGACCGTCTATCTCGACCATCTGCACGCGGCCTATCATTACGACAAAAAAGAACACCGCCTCCACATCAAAACCGCCGATACGCCCTGGAGCAGCTCGACAGGCGCGGTGGTGCTCGGTTTGAACAAACCTTACGTCCTCAATACCGCCATCTACACCAAAGGCCAGCTTGAGGGCGAAACCATACACGGCACGGTGCGCCTGTGGGGCAGCCTGCAAGACGTGTACACCGACCTGCTGCTCGACGGCGACAACGTTCATTTGTCTGCCCAATCCACCATCCACCCATTCGCCGACAGCCTCAACGAAACCGTCGGCGAAATCCTGGTTAAAGGTTCCAACATCAATCCGCAGGCCTTCCTGCCCACCCTGCCCAAAGCACGTCTGAATTTCGATGCCACCACCATTCCGTCCTTTACAGACGGCGTTGCACTGGAAGGCTCGATTGACTTGGAAAACGACCAAGCCGGTTTTGCCGATGAAAACCATATCCCCGTCAAACGCATCCTCGGCGAATTCATCGTCGACGACAAAGGCACGGTCAAAATCGAAGACATCGGCGTCGGCCTGCTCAAAGACGGCAGCATTGATGTATCCGGCTCTATCGACACCGCCCAAGACCAGCTCAAACTCGCACTGGGCATCAACAATACCGGCGCGGACGACTTTGTCCGTCAAAACATCGCAGGCCGTCTGAATGGCAGCATCGACGTCAAAGGCGAAACCTCCTCCCCCGTCGTCAACTGGAATCTCGACAGCGGATTTGCGCGCACAGACGGCATGCTGTTTTTCCAAACCGACAAACAGCTCGGCCAGCGCACACTCAAGCTCGACAAAGTCCGTCTGGTTCCGCAAAACGGCGGCGAACTCAACGCCAAAGGCTCGCTCGAACTCTTCAAAGACCGCAAACTGCAACTGGACATCGTCAGCAAAGCCTTCAACCCTGCGCGCATCGATCCGCAGCTTCCGCAAGGCAGCGTCAACGGCAACATCAACTTGACCGGCATACTGGCGCAAGAAAAATTCGCTGGCAAAATGCAGTTTGCACCGAGTACGCTCAACGGCGTTCCGCTCAGCGGCAAAGCCGACGTCGCCTATGAAAACAAACACCTCTCGCGCGCCCTGACCGACCTGACCCTCGGCAGCAACGTCATCAAAACCAACGGCAGCTTCGGCAAAAAAGGCGACCGCCTCAACCTCAACATTACCGCCCCCGATTTGTCGCGTTTCGGCTTCGGCTTGGGCGGCCTGCTCAACGCGCACGGCTACATCTCCGGCAGTTTTTCAGACGGCCTCAAAACCCTTGAAGCCGATTTGAACGGCGAAGCGCGCAACTTCAAAGTCGCTGATGCCGTCAACATTCGCACCCTCGACTTCAAGCTCAAAGGTTCGCCCGACACCAACCGTCCGTTGAGTGCCGACATCAAAGGCGAACACATCGCCGTCTCCGGCGGCGCGGCCATGATCGACAACGTCAACCTGCTCATCAGCGGCACAGGCTCGCACCACCACATCCGCGGCAACAGCAACATGGCGGTGGACAACAAACGCTATAAGCTCGACCTCGACGCCGCCGGCGGCCTCAACAAAGACCAAACCCAATGGAAAGGCACGGTCGACACGCTCGACATCAGCGGCGCATTCAACCTCAAACTGCAAAACCGCCTCAACCTCGAAGCCGGCAGCGAACGCGTCTCCCTCAGCAGTGCACGCTGGGCGGCCATGGGCGGCAGCCTCAACCTGCAAAATTTCGTTTGGGACAAAAAAGCCGGCATTACCAGCAAAGGCAGCGCGCAAAATCTGCACATTACCGAATTGCACAACTTCTATACCCCGCCCATCGAACACAACCTCGTCTTGGGCGGTGACTGGGATTTGGCGTACAGTCAAAACGCGCGCGGCTTCCTCAACATCAGCCGTCAAAGCGGCGACATCATCCTGCCGAGCAAAGACCCGAAAAACAAACAGCCTTTGGGACTTTCCGCGCTCGCCCTGCGCACCCGTTTCCAAAACGGCCGCATCGACAGCACGCTGGAAGGCAACACCCGCTTCGGCAAAGTTGACGGCACGCTCGGCATCGCCCAACAGTTCGGCAACAACATCAACAACGCCCCCGTCAGCGGCAAGGTCAATATCAGCGTTCCCGATTTGGGCTCGCTCAAATTCTTTATGCCGGCCACAGCCCAAGGCATTGCAGGCCGTCTGAACGCGACCGCCACCATCGGCGGCCGACTCGGTTCGCCTACCGTCAACAGCAACCTCGACCTCCAAACCAATTACGGCCGGGCCGACGGTACCGTCAACATCGGTCAGGGCAGCAGCTTCGACACCGCCCCCCTGAGCGGCAAACTCAACCTGAACGTCGCCAACCTCGAAGTCTTCCGCAACTTCCTGCCCGTCGGCCAAACCCTCAAAGGCCGTCTGAACGCCGCCGTCAGCTTGGCAGGCCGTCTGAATGATCCGCAACTGAGCGGCCTGATTAACGGCGACAACCTCTATTACCGCCATCAAACCCAAGGCCTGATTCTCGACAACGGCGTATTGCGTTCGCGCCTGCAGGGTCAAAAATGGGTAATCGACAGCCTCAAATTCCACCGTGGCGGCACGATTGAGCTCAAAGGCGCGGTCAACCTTGCCAACGCCAACCCCGATGTCGACGTGGACATCGTCTTCGACAAATACCGCACCCTCTCGCGTCCAAACCGCCAACTGCAGCTCTCCGGCGCGGCCAAAGTCCTCTACAATCCGGAAAAAGGCGTCTCGCTCAACGGCACGCTCAACACCGACTACGGCAGGTTTGGTTCGCAAAAATCCTCCATGCCGACCCTCGATGACGACGTGGTTGTACTGGGCGAAACCAAAAAAGAAGCAACGGCCACCACGCCGATTAATCTGAACCTTGTCTTGAACATCAACGACAATGTCCGCTTTGTCGGCTACGGCGCAGACGTTACCATCGGCGGCAAACTAACCATCACGTCCCGCCCGGGCGAAGCCGTCCAAGGCGTCGGCACTGTGCGCGTTGTCAAAGGCCGTTACAAAGCCTACGGCCAAGACCTCGACATCACCAAAGGCGCGGTTTCCTTCGTCGGCCCACTGACCGATCCGAACCTCAACATCCGTGCCGAACGCCGCCTCTCCCCAGTCGGCGCAGGTGTCGAAGTTCTCGGCAGCCTCACCAATCCGCGCGTAACCCTAGTTGCCAAAGAAGCCATGAGCGAAAAAGACAAACTCTCCTGGCTCATCCTCAACCGTGCCAGCAGCGGCAGCGACGGCGACAACGCCACACTCTCCGCCGCCGCCAGCGCATTGCTTGCCGGTCAAGTCAACGACCGCATCGGCCTTGTCGATGATTTGGGCTTTACCAGCAAACGCAGCCGCAACGCCCAAACCGGCGAGCTCAACCCTGCCGAACAAGTCCTGACCGTCGGCAAACAGCTCACCAACAACCTCTACGTAGGTTACGAATATGGCATCTCCAGCGCCGAACAATCCGTCAAACTCGTGTACCAACTGACCCGCGCCATCCAAGCCATTGCCCGCATCGGCACACGCTCATCCGGCGGCGAATTGAAATACACCATCCGCTTTGACAACTGGTTCGGCAAAGACGAACCCGAGCCGGAAGAACAACACTAAAAGCCGTGAAAAAGGCCGTCTGAAATTCATCTTTCAGACGGCCTTTATCTTGTTCTACCGTATTAGAATCTTTCTCCCATGCCTCAAAAGACAAAGGCCAACGGCGCAAGTTTGAAAATAAAGGCAACTAAAAAAGTGAGCGGCCAGCCACGGCTTATTCAAGATTAGCGATAAATCAAGCGGACACAAAAAGGCCGTCTGAAACGGACAGGGGTAGGTTTCAGACGGCCTTTTTTGAATCATCGAAACATCTTATGCATGGCGTTGCTGATTAATGCGAGCTGTTTCTTATATTCGCGGCAACGGGGACAGAGCGACAGGTGCACGGCAAGGGCAATGCGGTTAAAAAGACTGAGACGCACTTGGTCTTGCTGTTTGGAAATCAGATCGGTTATTTTGCGGCATTTTTTCATGGCATTTTCCTGTCAGACATGGGAGAACCATTTGATTTGCAAACACTGGCGCAAAGTTTCACGAGCGCGGTGCATGATGGTGTGGTAGTTGGCATGGCTGATGCCGCATTGCTCGCGGATTTCATCGCTTGAAAAACCGAGAATCTCTTTCATGGTAAACACGCGGGCGGTGTTTTCCGGCAGATGGTAGAGGCAGGTCTGCAAAACTTGATAGAACTCTTTATTGTTCAAACTGGCTTCGGGCGAGTCCCAACCCTGAGGCTGTCCTTCGTCCGTCCAATGCCCGTCAGCGGCAAAATGTCCTTCAAAGGCTTCATCCAAAGCTTCTTCGTCGCGCGTGACGAAAACTTGGCGTTGCCGCCCGATTTGGCGCAGGCAGTCGGTAATTTTGTTTTTTAAGATTGCAAACAGCCAGCTGCTCACTTGGGCGCCGCCTTTAAAACCCTCGGCCGCGCGGTAGGCGGAAAGCATGGTTTCCTGTACGAGGTCTTCCGCCAAATCGGGGCGGTCGGGCAGCTGGATATGGGCAAAGCGCAGCAACAGTTTGCGAGATTCGGCAAGCTCGGCATCGGTCAGTTCGGGTAGGGCCATAATGTATCAGTATGAAAGGAATGATCAATATGCTTCTGATTTTACGCTGATACGGCAAGAGCATGCGATTGAATCTATAAACGATTTCAGTAGTATTTTTGTTTCGCCGAAACCGACTGCGCCCGTTTCAGACGGCCTTGATTTATGCCGCAACCAAAATGCCCTGTTCCAGCCAATCCGTCCATTTTTGCCTTAATGCGTCCTGCCAAGCGTTTTCAGACGGCATGAACTCTGCCAGCATGGTTTGCAGGCCGTTTAGGGAAGTGGGCGTCTCTGCCAGCGTTTCCAGCAATAAGGCGTCGAAATCGTCGAGCGTTTGATACATCACGTCGTCTTCCTTATCACGCCACACCAAAACAGCAGTTTCCGCCTCCTGCAATTCGTCCGTCACGTCATACTGATAACGGCGCACAAAGGCGGCGGGAGAAAGGGTGTGCGCCAAATCGTCTGAATCGGCATAGGTTGTTCGGCTGTCGGTCTGAGCGGTTTCGGCAAGCAGCTGGGTATGTTCAAAGTCCATCAATGCCAAGAGGTCGTCTGAAAGCGGCAGGCTTTGGCAATATTGGAGGAACTCGCCGGGAATTTCTTGAAAATAGGGCGTTTGGGGGCGCGCATCGCGGACGAAACCTTCTTTCAGACGGCCCCATTCTTCGCTGTCAAAATATTGCAGCGTTTCGGTATAGCAGCGGTCGATAAAGCTGTGAATATTGTTGCGTATCAGGCGGATATAGACGTTTAAGCGGTCTTGCGGCAATCCGTCTGCGGCTTCGCCTTCGCGTATGGCTTGGGCAAATCGGTGTTGGTATTGAGCGGAGGTTTCAGGCTGCACGGCGGTATTCCTTTCCGGCACGCGTTTGATAGTCGGCGATTTTGGCGACCTCGGCTTCGAGTTCGCCAAAAGGCGGAAAATTGAAATCGCGTTCCAACAGAGTAGGCGGAATCGTCGGCAGCTTGGCATAGGCCAGTTCGAGCAAATCCCAAACGGTCGGCAATACCGCCGCGCCGTGGGTATCAATCAACAATTCCGGCGTTTCCACATCATGTCCGGCAATATGGATATAGCACACGCGCCCTGCATCCACATTTTCCAAAAAGGCTTCAGGCGACAACAGGCCGTGATTGACGGCGTTGACGTAAATATTGTTTACATCCAAATGAATGCCGCAGTCGGCTTCACGGGCAACCGCGTTGAGGAACTCAACTTCGTTCATCTCGGCAAGCGGAGAATGCAGGTAGTAGGACGTGTTTTCTACGGCAATACGGCAGCCCAACCGGTCTTGCACTTCGCGGATACGGCGCGCGGTATGTTGCACCATTTCTTCAGTGAAAGGCAGTGGCAACAAATCGTAAAGATGACCACCATCATGGCAGTAGCTCAAATGATCGGAGAAAAACGTGCAATCATAACGGCGCATCATTTCTTTGATTCCGTCTATCAAGGCGGTATCCAACGGGGCTTGTCCGCCCAGCGACATGGATAATCCGTGCAACGCCAGCGGCAGCCGTTCCGCCACGCGGTCAAACTGTTTGCGCGCCCTGCCGCCCATTTTCAGCCAATTTTCGGGGGCGGCTTCGATAAAGCGTATCGGGCTGTCGTCTGAAAGCGAGAGGAAGTCTTCCGCCAAGTCGCGGCGGTAGCCCAAGCCTGCGTGTTGAATCATAGTGATGTCCTGTTATGGTGCCGTATGAACGACAAAGTCGCATTTTCGTTTATAAAATGCGACTTTGTTAAAGGTATGTTGCAGGATTATTTAGAACCGCATTTACCTTCGCCGCATTTGCCTTCTACTACTTTGGCAGCTTTGGCTTTAGATGCTTTGCCTTTTTTGGCGTGTGCTTTTTTCATGGCTGCGCCGCAAGAACCTTCACCGGCTTTGGCAGCGGCGCCGCAAGTACCTTCGGCAGCTTTAACAGTTTTCTCAACGGCCACGTCGCTGGCGGCTTTATCAGCGGCAACAACACCGGCAGCCAAAGACAGGGACAGTGCACCGGCCAAAGCAGCAGCTACATTTTTTTTCATTTCAACTTCCTTTTTAAAATATGGGTTTTAAAACAAATCAAGGGATAATATCGGGCATTTAAAGTCGGCCCGCGACCATTAATCCTTAAAGATAATCCTTAAAGAAAATGCTTGATGCGGCAACAGCGTTTCTTCAGCAGTGCATCCAAAGACAGACGGCCTGCGCCCTGCAATAGGACAGGAAATAAAACCACCAAATAAATCAGTGCCATTTTATAACCGTTGTCGCACACATTGTAACCCAAGCCGGCATGTACCGCAGACCATGCGACAACCGTTACAACCATCAATCCCAGCGCAGACAGCCGCGTTGCCAAGCCGACGATGAGCAGCGCAGGCAAAACCAGTTCCGCCCACATGGCCAAATTCCAGTTGACCGTATCCGGAAACAAATTGAACGGAAAGGGAAATTGACTGTTTATTTCTGCAAACCAGTTTTCCCCGTTCCATTTTTCCAAGCCGGATTCAAGAAATTCATACGCGGCAAAAAGCCTGAGTGCCAACAAACCGAAAGCAGCCTGCCAAGAGGGGTTGGATGAGGTGTTCATTTATTTTCCTAATCGATGTGTGTCGAATGGGATGGGACGAAAAATCCATCGGCACCATCCCATTTTTCATGCCTGTTTAGACGCGGCAGCTTTAAAAAACTGACAAAACAAATGAAGATATTTTCTTATTCATTGTTTTATAAAGATTAAAAATTCAAAAAGGCCGTCTGAAACACCATGTTTGATTGGGTTTCAGACGGCCTTTGATGATAATTGCAATCCATTAATCCGCTTGTTTGCACAATTCGACAATTTCCGCGCCGTATTTGTCGGTTTTTTCCTCATTCATGCCGTGGATTTCCGCCAGCTCCGCCAAATCTTGCGGCCGTCGGGCGGCAATGGCGCGCAGGGTAACTTTGCTGCATATCTGATAAGCTTCGAGGCCTTCATGGCGGGCAGTATCGATGTTCCACTGAAGCAGACGGCGCATCAAGCGGCGTTTGCGTTTGTCCTCTTCGCTCAGGCCGTCTGAAAACGGGCGGCAGATGTTTAAAATGCCCTCGCCGTATTGTTCGATACGTTTTTCGCCGAGTTTATACACGCCTAAAAGGTCGATGGGTTCGGCAGGCGTATTGGTCAGTAAGTCGTCCATGCTTTCGTTGGAGAATACCGTACCCAGCGTTACTTGATCAGCACTTGCCTGCTGCTCGCGCCAAGTTTCCAAAGCCTGTTTTAAGGCCTGTTCGCGCTCGCCCAAGCTGTGGATAACTTGTGTACTGTCTGTGGAAACCGTACCGGCTTCAGCCGTTTCGCAAACGTCGAGTATCTCCAAACCGAATTTATTGATTTTCGCCTCACCCAGGCCGTAGATTTGATGTAAATCTTCCAAACTTCGGGGCATTTTTTCGACAATATCGCGCAGGGTTTTGTCGCCGCAAACCACATAGGCCGGTACTTCCTCCGCCTGGGCGCGTTGTTGACGCCATTGGCGCAATGCCTGCCACAAACGCTCTTCGCGCTCGGTGCGCAACCAATCGTCTTTCGGCTTTTGGGTGGCCGTTTTTTCGCGGCGCAGGGGACGCAACATGACTTCGGTTTCGCCCTTGAGGACTTTTTTGGCCGCTTCGGTCAGCTGCAAGGCTTGATGCTGCTCGACGTTGACGGTGAGATAGCCCAAGCTGATGCACTGGCGGATGACACTGCGCCATTCCTTGTCAGTCTGTTCGCTGCCGATGCCGAATGTGGATAACTTGTCATGGCCGTTGCGCAGTATCCAATCGTCGCTTTTACCGCGTAAAAGGTTGGTGATGTAACCGGCGGCAAAGCGTTGTCCGGCGCGGTACACGCAGCTGAGTAATTTTTGCACCAACACCGTGCCGTCAAACCGCACGGGCGGATGCAGGCAGTTGTCGCAATGGCCGCAGGGTTCGGATTCTTCGCCGAAATGTTTGAGCAGCAGTACGCGGCGGCAGGCGGCGGTTTCGCAGACGGAAAGCATGGCATCGAGTTTTTGCATTTCGATTTGCTTTTGCACCTCGTCGCTGTTGCCTTCGGCAATCCGTTCGCGCAGCAACACCCAATCGTTCAAGCCGTAACACAGCCAGCTCACGGCAGGCAGACCGTCCCGGCCGGCGCGCCCCGATTCCTGATAGAAATGTTCGACACTTTGGGGCATATCGAGATGGGCGACAAAGCGCACGTCGGGTTTGTCTATGCCCATGCCGAACGCCACGGTCGCCACCACGATAATATTGTCTTCATGCGTAAAGCGGCGTTGGTTTTCCTCGCGCACGTCCATGCTCAAACCGGCATGATACGGAATCGCCTCCAAGCCATTTTCACACAAAAACTGCGCCACATCCTCGACTTTTTTGCGACTTAAACAATACACAATGCCGCTTTGCCCATGCATCTGCTTGCGGATGAAATCCAGTAATTGTTTTTTACCATTATTTTTTTCGATAACCTGATAATAAATATTCGGGCGGTCAAAGCTGGAAATAAATTCGGGCGCATTGTCCAAGTGTAGATAATGCTTGATGTCGGCGCGCGTGGCCGCATCGGCGGTAGCGGTCAGGGCGATGCGCGGGACGTTCGGATAGCGTTCGGCAAGCATGCCGAGCTGTTGATATTCGGGGCGGAAATCGTGTCCCCATTGGCTGACGCAATGCGCCTCATCAATGGCAAACAGGCTGACGGTTTGTTGGTCGAGAAAACGCAAAAAGCGGTCGGTAACCAAGCGTTCTGGTGCGACATAAAGCAGTTTCAGACGGCCTTGGGCAAGCTTGTCGGCAATCTCGCGCGCCTCATCTGCCGATGTGCTGCTGTTGACTGCCGCCGCTTCAATCCCGGCCACATGCAGGCTGGCTACTTGGTCGTTCATCAGCGCAATCAGCGGCGATACGACAACCGCCACGCCTTCGCGCATCAGCGCCGGAATCTGGTAACACAAAGACTTGCCCCCGCCCGTCGGCATCAGCACCATCAAACTCTCGCCGCCGGCCAAAGCATTGACGATAGCCTCCTGCTTGCCACGAAATTCGGGATAACCGAATACTTCGTGCAAAATCTGTTTGGAGGTCGGCTGAAGCATAATGGTTCCGTAGAATAGGGGAAAGCGTTATTTTAACGGTTTTACACCCGCGTATGTGCGGAACATTTTGCCGCCGCTTTTTCAGACGGCCTGAAATTCAACTCTATTAAAGTTATTTAATTTTAAATAAAGATTTATTTTGTTTTAAATGAAATGCACAAAGGCCGTCTGAATCCTAATCTTCGGATTTCAGACGGCCTTTCAAAAATAAAATCTTTAGGCTTTTTTGACGAACTCAGATTTCAAGTTCATCGCGCTGCCATCGATTTTGCAACCGATATTGTGGTCGCCCTCTTGCAGGCGGATGCCTTTGACTTTGGTGCCTTGCTTGATGACCATAGAGCTGCCTTTGACTTTCAGATCTTTAATCAAGACAACCGTATCACCATCTTGCAATACCGCGCCGTTGGCATCTTTGACTTCCAAGGCATCATCGCTTGCAGCCGCAGCATCGGCCTCGTTCCACTCATGGGCGCACTCAGGGCAAACGTATTGGGCACCGTCTTCGTAAGTGTATTCGGAGTGGCATTTCGGGCAGGAAGGTAGGGACATGAGGTTTCCTTATAAATATGATAAAAGAAGCGTAAAACGCAAATAATACAATGTCTAAATTATTGATTCGCCTTGCTGCCGCCTACGCCGTAAACGGCATTCCAAGCCGCGTCCAACATTTGGCCGGCTTGTTGCAGCTTGGCATTTTGCTGCTCTTTCTGAGCCAAAGCCGTCTGAATTTCGCCTTTCAAACGGTCAATATCGGATTGTGCGGCCTGCAAACGGCGCTGCGCGCTTTCCAAATCACTTTGCAGGGAAATGATTTTGCTGTCGTTGCTGTTTTGCTCATGCAAAGCGGCACGGTAAACCGATTGGACGGACAGCAAACGGTCTTCCGCCTCACCGGCATACGCGGCAGCGGCGGATAACATCATCAGGGCAAGTAAGGTTTTTTTCATGGGTTTTCCTTTAAAGTTGTTTGATTTGTAAAGTAAAGCGCAGAGCCGATTTTTCCGCCGCCAAGTTTACATAATATGCTTGTTGGTCTTTGTTCTTGATGGCTTATTTTATCCAATCCGGACATTCAGGCTGCCGATAAAAGTTAATTCAATCGGCAGTTGTAACAGGCAGGCGGCTATTATTTTCTCATATTCTCCGCCTTATTCCATTATTTTCTGGTTTTATTATAAAAGGCCGTCTGAAAAATTTTCAGACGGCCTTTTTGAGTTTCACAATGATGGCTCTGCCTCTCGTCAAAAAGCTTTCCTGTATTTTTAAATTACAGTCATATTTAAATATGTAAATATGATTTATTTATTGTAAAATTTATCCTTTAGTCATGCCGGAGCATATGGTGTTGCGGCTGTCTGCATCTTTTTTAATTCTTCTTCCATGAGAACCCTATGATGAAAAGCAACCATCTCGCCTATGCCGTTTTGGCAGCCCTACTATCTATCCAAACCCTGCCGGCTTCTGCAGCCAAATCTGATACTGCTTCTGCCGTCGAGGCATCCGGGCAAGAAGCGCAACAAGCCTCAGACTCTATCGCAAACTACGTTGACGACCAGATCGTCCAAGGCCCAGCAACCGTTGATTTGGGCAATCAGGCCAAACTGAAACTACCTGCAAAAATGGTCTTTGTGAAAAAAAATCGCGCCAATGCCATGATGAGAGAAGCAGGCAACGCTACAGATCCCAACCGCTACGGCCTGATTCTCCCCGAGTCGGAAAACGAGGACGGTGATACTAATTGGATGGTAGACCTAACCTTTACCGATTCCGGCTATATCAAAGACGATGATGCCAAAGAATGGGATGTTGAGGCCATGCTCGAGCAGCTGAAAGAAGGCACCGAGGAACAAAATAAAGAGCGAGCCTCCCGCAACCTGCCGGAATTGGAAACACGCGGCTGGGTAGAAAAACCGCAATATGATGCAAAGACCCATCGTCTGATTTGGTCGATTGACGTTCTGAATAAAAACGAACCCGATCCCAATCCTGCCATCAACTACAATACTTTCCAGCTGGGACGCGAAGGCTATATTGAATTGACTATGATCACCGATTTGAAAAGCATAGATCAATACAAACCTATTGTGCAAGAATTGTTGGGTAATATCGAATTCAATGAAGGCAAGCGCTAC
The DNA here is from genome assembly GCF_051962515.1 of Neisseria sp. P0009.S007. Taxonomy (NCBI): domain Bacteria; kingdom Pseudomonadati; phylum Pseudomonadota; class Betaproteobacteria; order Neisseriales; family Neisseriaceae; genus Neisseria; species Neisseria sp. P0009.S007. The sequence goes on from NZ_JBQCVF010000006.1 coordinate 37,449, forward strand.
AGCGATTTCAATGCCGCAACCGACAAAGTGGCTGAATACGGACTGGCTGCATTGGTTGGCGGTATCGCTGCAAAAAAACTGGGATTATTAGCTTTGGCCGGCGCATTACTGGCTAAATTCGGCAAACTGATTATTTTCGGTGCTGTTGCAGCAGGCGCATTGTTTAAAGGCCTGTGGCGCAAAAAAGATAAAAATAAACCGAACGAAGAAGAATAAATAAATCCTGTTCAAAATAAAAAGGCCGTCTGAAACATTTCAGACGGCCTTTTATCATTCATGCCTTACGAACGTATCCGTTTCAATACTTCTTCTTTGCCGATTAATGCCAATACGGCATCGACGCTTGGGGTTTTCGCCGTACCGCAGACAGCGAGGCGCAAAGGCATACCGAGTTTGCCCATTTTAATGCCTTCTTCGTCGCAGAAAGGTTTGAAGAGGTCGTGGATGGCTTCGGCGTTCCAGTCTTCCAGCCCTTCGAGGCGTTCGGCAAAGCGCAGCATACGGGCGGCGGCTTCATCGTCCCAGTGTTTCTGCACGTCCGCTTCAGCAGGGGTTTGTTTGACGTAGAAGTAGAGGCACTCGTCGGCAAGCGTGTTCAGGTCTTGGGCACGGTCTTTGACCAATGCCAACACATCTTCCAAAGCAGGCTTGCTTGTTTCATGGATATCGCGCAGGGCGAGGCGCGGTTTCACCATTTCGGCCAGTTTTTCGTTGGCGGTGATTTTGATGTGTTCGCCGTTAATCCAGTAGAGTTTTTTCAAATCCATACGGCTTGGAGACGGGGAAACGTCTTTCAAATCAAACCATTCGATGAATTGTTCCATCGTGAAGAATTCGTCGTCGCCGTGCGCCCAACCCAAGCGTGCCAGATAGTTGAGCATGGCTTCGGGCAGGATGCCCATTGCGCCGAAATCGGTAATGGCAACGGTATCGCCACTGCGTTTGGAGATTTTTTTGCCTTGTTCGTTAAGAATCATCGGCAGGTGGCCGTATTCGGGCAGGTTTGCGCCGATGGCTTTTAAGATGTTGATTTGTTTCGGGGTGTTGTTCACATGGTCGTCGCCGCGGATAACGTGGGTAACGCCCATGTCGTAATCGTCCACGACAACGCAGAAGTTGTAAGTCGGTGTGCCGTCGGCGCGGGCGATAATCAGGTCGTCAAGCGCTTCGTTGGGAATAGAGATTTCGCCTTTAACCAAGTCCGTCCATTTGGTGACGCCGTCCAAAGGTGTTTTGAAGCGGACAACGGGTTGCACGTCGGCAGGGATTTCGGGCAGGGTTTTGCCTGCTTCGGGACGCCAGCGGCGGTCGTAAGTCGCCGTGCCTTCTTTTTCGGCTTTCTCGCGCATGGCTTCCAGCTCTTCTTTGCT